>CAZEZQ010000521.1:0-4764 GCA_964516245.1 uncultured bacterium
GGGCGTCCTCGCCTGCAACAACATACAGTGCAGATTAAATACCCACATTGCTGTATATAGTGTGACCGTTTTCTAGAACGGACTTTTTTCCGGTTCGTCTTTATTGTTTCTTATTGGATTGCGAATAATTTTCTTGAACTTTAATGTTATGAAGTTGATATTTTTCAATTTTACGGTCTAGGGTCGGCCGTGAAACTTTCAATATATTGGCCGCCTGGCTTTTGTTAAATCTTGTGAATTCCAATATCCGCAATATATGGCGTTTTTCCGCCTCATCCAGAGAAAGGATTTCCAACAACTCATCCGCCTTGGTTTCTGTTTTTTCTTCTGTAGTGCGGGAAGAATCGGCAAGGTGGATATCAAGTGGAATGTGTTCCATCCAAATTTGATCTTGTGAGTCGTTCATTAATATCGCGCATTTGACCACATGATGCAATTCACGTACGTTACCCGGCCAGTCATGCCGCATCAAAAATTGTAATGCTGCGTCTGAAATCCCCAATATATTTTTGTGATATTGCTTATTGTATAATTTAATAAAATGATCGACCAACACGGGAATATCTTCTTTCCGCTCACGGAGAGGGGGAATATCAAGATGAACTTCTTTTAGATGGTAATACAAATCCTGCCGAAAGATGTTTTCTTTGACCTGGCGGTGAAGGTTTTGATCGGCGGCGACAATGATGCGAACGTCTATAGGAATGGGATCGCCCCCTCCGATGCGTTCAGCCACTTTTTCTTCGAGAACACGAAGCAATTTGGCTTGTGTTGTATAACTCATATCTCCAATTTCATCCAGGAACAATGTTCCCCCCTGGGCTTGTTCGAATTTTCCTTTGCGTGAATAGACTGCCCCTGTAAACGCGCCCTTTTCGTGGCCGAATAATTCAGTTTCTAGCAATGCGTCTGGAAGGGCCGCGCAGTTAACTGAAACATAACGATTTTCTGCCCGGTCGCTTGAATGATGAATGGCCTGTGCCAACGTTTCTTTGCCAGTGCCATTCTCGCCAGTAATCAATACTAGCATATCTGAATTGGCGATCCTTTCCGCAGTACGAACGGTTTGTTCCATACGTGGATTCTTGTAAACAATTTGTGAGAATGTAACTTTTTTTCTTGTCATTGTACTATTCCAATCGATTGATGAGTGCCTCAAATTAAATTAAAATATATTCTTCACTCTAGTATTTATGACTCCAAAAAGATCAATTGTCAAGAAACATTACAAAAATTTTTTAATTTTTTTTAATAAACAGCAATATAATATGATTTTTTGGAACGAAATTACTCGATAAACAAGAAATCTTTCCAAGATTTCCAAATTGTTCAATTCTAATTAGATATTGAAAAAAATTATGGAGGGGGTGATATAAAACAGATTTAAAGTCGTAGGAAGGAGTTTGAATTACAAGTGTCTACAGATCTAACTTTTTGACGGTTTCGGCAACTACGCATTGGATATCACTTTCACTGCAATGGATTCCCCCTTCAAATCCACAAGCGACACAAAGCTTATTAGCGATTTGTTCATCATCAATATAATCTTGGAGAAATTCTTCCAAAACATCTTCCAATTTTTCTACTGTTTCAGGACGAAGTTTCCATAGGATTCGATTCATCCGTTCTTCAGTTTCAGAAAGTAATTGTTTGGCGATTTGTTTTCCCTTTTCGGTGAGTTTTACATAAACGGTGCGATGGTCGGCTCCAGCGACCCGTTCTATCCAACCCAATTTCTCCAATCGGTTCATGGCTTTGGTTGCGCCCGAAATTGTGTGGCCCAATCCTGTGGCAATTTCACCAATAGTCACATTGTCGTTCATAGCGAGAAAACGTAATGAATCGGCCTGTGAATCGGTAACTTTTACACCGATAATTTTTGATAAGGCTTCGCCACTTGTGGCATGACGTACAGCGGCTGCAAAAAGAATAAATCTTCTGGAAAGCCGGTGCCCTTCAATAGGCACCACTTGATTTGGTTCTGGCTGAACCTCACTTTCGTATGTTTTATGATCTTGAACAGCCATTGGTTACTCAACCTCAGAAATATTTTGTAACACAAAAATAGAAGATCGTAACGTTACTGCTAAACGAATTCTTGAAGGAAGAATATTATTAATCAGTTAAGCAGAAAAAGACGAACCGCAGCCACAACTTTGTGTTGCATTTGGGTTTTCAAACGTAAATCCACTTCCATTCAGGCCGTCTGTATAATCTAAAGTTGTGCCGGCAAGGTAAAGAAAGCTTTTTGAATCGATTAACACTTTTACACCGTTGCATTCAAATACTCTGTCGTTCTCTTTTTGCTGGGTATCAAAATTTAAAGAATAACTCAATCCTGAACACCCACCTCCACGAACACCAACACGAAGACCGGTTTCTTCTGGCAGTTGTTGAGCTTCTATTAATCGTTTCACTTCGTTGGTTGCTTTATCCGTTAAATTAATCATGGCGCCAGTAAGCTCCTTTCCATCTCTTAACTCATAATCTGAATAAATATAAGATCACTTAAATTCATTACTGATAGCATATCTTTATCACTTGACAGAGTCAAGTAATTTAAGGATTTTTTACAATATCCTATATGGCAAAATCTTGAATTGATATAAAACAATGAATCCTAACGAGCTGAAAGGTTTCAACTTAGAAGTTACACTCTGTTTTATTTTCGTTGAAAAAACCTTATGATTTAATGAAACAAGTTTCAGAATGCAATTTCCACCTACAAGTGAAAACCAAAATCTCTTACACTGGTTTGATTTGATCACGTTAGACGAAATACCTTTACTTATAACATTATGCCACATCCACAAGCATGGGATAAATATCTCAATAACAAGTTAAATTCAGCAAGAAAAGACGATCGTTTCCGGCAGTTGAGCGTATACGATTCATTTCAGCCTGGTTATCTCATTTCTGAAGGGGAAACCTTCTTAAATTTATGCGCTAACGACTATCTGGGCTTGGCCTCGGATGGAATGACTTTTGAAGAATGCAAACTCATTGGCGAAATCCTGCCTATTGGATCGGGCGCCTCTCGTTTGGTTACCGGTACCTTGGCCATTCATAATGAACTGGAAAAACTGCTGGCTCAATGGAAAGGGACAGAATCGGCATTGGTTTTTCCTACCGGCTATCAAACCAACGTGGGGTTATTATCCAGCTTGATGGCTAGGGGGGATGCCATTTTTTGTGACAAGTTAAACCACGCCTCACTTTTGGATGGCGCCCAACTCTCAGATGGCCGTATGCAGCGCTATGACCACTGTGATATTGATGATTTGGAATCACTTATGAATGACCGGCCGGGCCGCAAGCGAATCATCGTTACAGATAGCGTATTTTCGATGGACGGTAATATCGCTCCCCTTCCCCAATTGAATGAAATTGCCAAAAAGCACGATGCCCTGCTGGTTGTAGACGAAGCACACGCTACCGGGGTATTGGGCAAGAATGGAGCGGGGGCCTGGTCACACTTCAATTTGCCTTGGGAAGAACATGTAATTTTAATGGGGACTTTAAGCAAAGCCGTGGGCACACAAGGTGGGTTTGTTTGCGCCTCACAAAAAATTATCGATTTTCTTGTGAATTATTGCCGCGCTTTTATCTATTCGACCAGTCTGTCTCCATTGGTGGCAGGCATGGCCCATTACAACGCATCCCGCATTCGACAAGAATCCCATCTTTGTGAAGCCATTCAAAACTCAATTCAAAATCTGAAAGATTCATTACGATCACACGATATAGAAGTCCATGATGATCCAACGCCCATCGTACCCATCATCGTAAAAGAAAATTGGCGGGCCATAAGAATTGCCGAACGGTTGAAGGAAGAAAAAATTATCGCTGCTGCGATTCGCCCCCCAACTGTCCCCGAGGGCAGCGCCCGCATACGTCTCTCAATATGCTCCGCTCACGGTCCTAATGAGATTCAACGAGCGACGAAACTCATTGCAGAACTTTTGCAAGAATTTAAGTTGGAAGAACACGAACAAACAGAATTTAAATTTTCATGATTTCGCGCAAAACAGAGGAGAATACCCATGATCATTGACAATGCACTAAAACCTGCCGACCTGCAACAGAATATTGAACGCCTGTTTGAATTGGCGGGAAAAAAAGTTACATCCATCGAACAAAGTTGGGAACCCAGCAAAGGTACACCTGTTTTTACCATAGAAGGCCAATACACAACCCGTGGCTGGACAGAATGGACTCAAGGATTTCAATACGGCTGTGCCCTGTTGCAATTCGATATTACCGGCGACCGGAAATTCCTGGAACTTGGACAAAAAAACACGGTTGAACGAATGGCGCCGCATATTTCACACATCGGGGTTCACGATCACGGCTTCAACAATATCTCCACCTATGGCAATCTGCTTCGTTTTATGAACGAAGGCAAAATCACAGCAAACCAATGGGAGCGGAATTTTTATGAACTGGCTCTCAAAATTTCCGGCGCTATTCAGGCTTCACGCTGGGCGCATACCGAAAACGGCTTCGGATATGTGTATTCTTTCAACGGGCCTCATTCACTCTTTGTTGATACAATCCGCTCCATGCGCATTCTTGGTGTTGGCCACAAAATGGGGCACGTGTTGATGGGAGAACACGACGAAAACATTTCTCTGCTCAAACGCCTGGTGCATCATGCCCGCAATACGGCCCGCTATAACGTGTATTATGGTACCGGTCGTGATTCGTATGACATTCGTGGCCGCGCCTTGCACGAAGCCATCTTCAACCGCAATGACGGACGTT
>CAZEZQ010000522.1:0-4760 GCA_964516245.1 uncultured bacterium
CTTAATCTTGATCCTTTTCAGAACATCCGGATTCTCACACCCAAACAGTACCTCAATGATTTTTTATAGTTGAATTTCGTCATACATCCCGATCCGCAAAACACGTTATTTTGCCTTTCATCCTTTTGCCCGATTGACTCAAATCATCTGGACGGGTGGCAAGGGGGAAGTCCTATCTGCCTTTGAGTAAGTGCGTGTCATCATCTGTCATTTTTTTCTGTACACAACTTGCTCCACCTTGTCAATACTGTTGGTACTAATAAAATTACATGTAGAAGATAAATAATATCTTAAACAATCCAGTCACCTTCGAGTTTCCAATCCCCCCATCATACATGATTCTAAAATGTCATGTTCAATCGGTGCTTTGGCGTCATTACGGTATTCATAGGCTTGGTGGTGCGCTGAACTTCAATCTATAGGAAAACGATTCGTACGAAAAACTCTATGGCCAACAAAACATCTTTCCATGAACTTGGGCTTTCTGACAAAGTGTTAGAAGCCATCCACCAAAAGGGCTTTGAAGAACCCACCGCGATTCAAGCGATGACTATCCCTGTGATGCTGCAAGACGAGCGTAACATCATCGCCCAAGCACAAACCGGCACTGGCAAAACCGCCGCCTTTGGTTTGCCGCTGATCGAACTGGTGAAACCCGAACACAAATCGGTGCAGGCGCTGATTTTGGTCCCAACTCGTGAATTGGCCATTCAGGTTTCAGAAGAAATTAACTCTCTCAAAGGCGTAAAAGACATTAAGATCGTTCCCATTTATGGGGGGCAGTCGATCGAACAACAGTTGCGGCGGTTAAAAAAAGGAGTGCACATTGTGGTGGGCACGCCGGGCCGAGTGATCGACCATCTCAATCGCAAAACCTTGGATCTCAAACAAATCGAGCACCTGATCTTCGATGAAGCCGATGAAATGCTGAATATGGGTTTTATTGAAGATATGGAAGAAATCATGAAGCACACCAACCCCGTGAAACGTACACTCTTGTTTTCGGCCACCATGCCCAAGCGCATTCAAGATCTCGCCCGCAAATATATGGAAGATTACGATCTGGTGAAAGCCAAAAATGAACAATTGGTCACCAATCTTACCGAACAGATCTATTTTGAAGTAAAAGAGTCAGAAAAATTTGAGGCGCTATGCCGTATTATCGATATAGAAGATGAATTTTATGGATTGGTGTTTGGCCGCACCAAAAATGATGTGGATTTTGTCACCTCCCATCTCATCGACCGGGGCTATGAAGCCGAAGCCATTCATGGCGATATCTCACAATCACAGCGCGAACGCACCCTCGACAAATTTAAAAAGCAGCGCATCAATATTTTGGTCGCCACCGACGTCGCCGCCCGTGGGATTGATGTAAGTAATTTGACCCATGTCATCAACTACGCCTTGCCGCATGACTCGGAGGCTTATGTGCACCGCATCGGCCGCACCGGACGGGCGGGCAAGCAGGGTACCGCGATTACCTTCATCACCCCCAGCGAATACAAGCGGTTGATGTTTTTCCAGCGCATCGCCAAGACCGACATCAAAAAATCGAAAATCCCCAAAGTACAAGAAATTCTCAAAGTCAAAAAGCGAAAAATAACAGATGATTTGAACACGCTTCTCAATGAAGAAATTCAAGAAGAATATTCAAACTGGGCCGAACATCTTCTGGCTGATCGAGACCCGCAAAAGATCGTTGCCGCAATGTTGACCTATTGCTTTGAAGAAGAGATGAACCCCGAAGCGTATGGCGAGATTAACGAAACCACATCTCACAGCAAGCCGCTCGACCAACAGGGCAAAGCCCGTTTGTTCGTAGCGCTGGGTAAAAAAGACAAAATCAACCCGCGAAAACTCATTGATCTCATTACCAGCCGTGTGTCTATAAAAACCAAGCAAATAAAAGATATACAAATTATGGATTCATTCTCATTCATCAATGTCCCATTCGAGAAGGCGGAAGAAATCGTACACATGTTTCAAGAAAAAGGGCAACGGCCTCTGTTTTCGCACGCGAAAGATCGAAAAAAGAAAAAGTAAATACACTTATTAACCTAAAAAGAGTGATTGGTGACAAGTGACGAGTGATATGTAATAAAATACAAAGAATTATTTAATACCATACACTCCCCATTTTGGAGATTTATAATTCAAGAACAAATTGAGATAAATCAACGCTTGAAATAACCGGTGCAAATGGAGCGTAGCGGAATTTGCATCCGAGTTAATTTGCTTTGTTACAATTGACCATCTCTATCTCTCGTAATCTCAAATGGAAGACTATGCTCCGTATTCTTAAATGCAATCGATAATTCTCCAAACATAGGTATTGCGGGCCAGTTTTTGAAAACCCAAATTTCAGGATTGGTAATGCGATCCGCTGGCCAATTTAAATTGGATATTTCAAAATCTGTTACAGTACCAATTCCAATCCCAACAACAACATTATTTTTATTTAAAACATATGTATAATTACATTTTATATTTGCTATTTTGGGGATCCCATTAATCTTAAAAGCGATTGGAACGTTTCTGTTCGCACTTTCAATCCTAAGAGAGTCTAATGGGGCGTCTGGATCAATACAAAATTCAGGAAATAGCCTCCTCTCTTTTTTTATAAGTGTTGAAAGCAATATATAGGAATAATAATTTTCAGGTTCATTTAGATCTGATAGGTGGAGTTCCTGAAAATATTCAGGATATATCTTAAATGCACTTATTATTTCCTTTAACGCTGAGAAAAGCCAATTTAACTCCTCCCAATCCGATAACTTTTGAATCATCAAATGATCATCTAAATAAAGTGATGAAGAAGCATTATAAGTGCTGAATAAGTCAACATCACTTTGACAATTAAAAAGTGGGAATGGTGAATCTGATACAATAAAATTTGATCTATGAATGTGCCTTCCATCAGAATCTCTTTCGCATGGTCCGAATTGGAAAGTTAGACCACATTTCATTCTATACGCAACAAGACCACCAGAAGGATATGTTATTGTATTCGTCTTTTTATTACCAAAAGAAATTTTGCTGTCTGTTCCTATTGCTCCCAAAAGACTTATTGAATTAAAGTCAGGATAATATTGTTTTAATATTTCAAGTACATGAGTGTTTAAAAAGTCATCAATTTCTAATTTTTTTTAGGATTAAACAGATGTGATGGATTAACTATATCTGTCAAATAAGGGGATGTTAATTTTAATTGTGTCCTGTCGTCATATGTCAAAACCGACAACTTGCTGCCTGGAGAATATTTTCTTATAAGAACATTAATAATATGGTTTCTTAGAGATAAAGAAGTTCCTGGTTGCGTATGTTTTGTTGAATCGGATATAAATTCAGACTCATCTTTAAGTTCAGTGTCGAAATTGAGATTCAGTGTTTTATTTTTAGTGTCTAAGAATTCTATGTAATTATCTACAAGATTTTGATCTAAAAAGAGATGTCTTACATTTTTATCGTTGATATTAACTCCTAACAAACACACTGGCATGTTCGAATACAAGTGTAGTAATATATCGCTTTTATCCAAAGTGACATACTGATAATTATTATCAGAGGTTGTACTTTTGCATTGAACAAGGGAAAAGGCACCAGTAGCAATTTGTTGCTCACCATGCTTTTTAAATTGTTGAAAAGTAAAATCAAATCCGAAGTCATTCTCAATTTTGTTTGCGGAGTGCATATGTTTCGGTGCCCAGAATCTTACTAGTCCTTCCCCAGCTTCACCAATTTTATGAGATTTTGATTTTACTTTAGGCATCACATCTGATCCTTATTGTTCAATGATAAAATTATAACAATTTATTCAACGGTTTCCGTACTTTATGCCATATTGTCTTGACTGTCAAAAAGATTAGTATAAATTTTACCAAAATTCTAACCGTTGTTTATCACAAATAAGTTTTAGGACGGAAAACAATTGTTTATGAGAAAATTAGATCAAAAATTAATCCATACCTATTCTGAGCAATTGACGAATCATCGTGCTTCTCCGTCTGACCGAAGGGCTTTCTTCAAATGGTTGCGTTTTTACCTGGACTTTTGCAGCAAATATCAGCATGCGCCTCGAGAACAAGAGAGTCTGCAGGAGTTTGTGAAGAAATTACAATCAAAGAATCAGCCCATCGAACAGCAGGAAATAGCTTTTTGAGTTTTTTTGAAATGACAGGCTGAACAGTAAAATCTCAAAACTACTTAAAAGATTACCCAAACTACTACCATTTCTTTTCCATATAGAAAACAAATCCCGAAAAAAGGAGAGAAATTCTTCCCCTTAAATAAAATACACAAACAACATCCCCTCACCGCAAATAGATATATTACCAACGCCGTTTGCGATTTTGTTGATCCCTGGCGCGTTCCATACGCTTACGCTCCAGTTTAGTCAGGCGGCGGCTTCTTTCTTCGGTGGATTCTTCGTGCGCGACGGCACGATAAGCGGCGACGCTTTTGAAGATGATAGGCTGGTAGCAAGCTTCCACGGTGTCGACCCGTTCGATGATTGCGACGCCGATGCGGGCGGCTTTGACGTGCTCTTCCAGCTAGCCGTAAACACATACAATTAAAATTTAATTCGCGCTTATTTTATCTTTTTTTTTAGTCTATCTGGATTCATTTTTTCAGGTTGTGAAGACGAATGGACTTGAGCATTAATAATCATTTCTTCACAATCCTCTCCTTCAACTGCGCCGTAGTCAGCGGCCGTCCCGATTCGTCAACCAAATCCGAAAACGTAATCTTCCCCTTCT
>CAZEZQ010000523.1:0-4758 GCA_964516245.1 uncultured bacterium
TCATGCCGGAGTTGAATGGGGTGTTGATGGGCAAAAAGGCGCCGCAGAGTTTTTCGTGGTTGGCTTTCATGAAGCGTGCTCCTTTACTTGTGGTGCGGGCATCTTGCCTGCATGGATGTCAAATGCAGGCAGGATGCCTGCTCTACAACGAATGCAGGCGAGGACGCCTGCGCTCCAACAAATGCAGGCGAGGACGCCTGCGCTCCAACGATTGCAAGCAGGATGCCTGCATCACAATATTGAACATTAGATGGATTGTTTAAGATATTCATCTAATTTTTCAATGGTGATGGCGCCTTCTTTGATGGAATTGACTACGAATGCTGCGCCTTCGAAATTTTCGTGTTTTGTGTATTGGCTGGTGGTGACGCATACTTGAAAACCTGCCGCTAGAGCTGAGCGTAAGCCGTTTTCGGTATCTTCGATAACGAAACTTTTGGCGGGATCGATGTGCAAGCGTTCTTTGGCGAGATTGTAAATTTCGGGGTCTGGTTTCTTTTTGGAGACCACATCACCCGCCAGGATTTCATCAAAACGGTCGTGTACATCCTGCCCCAAGAGGGTGCTGAGCAAGGTGTGGGCCGCGTTTTCGTTGCTGGTCGTCGCCAATGCGATCTTGAGGTTGGCATCCAAGATGCTTTTAACGAACTCTGGGATACCAAGCCGGGGTGGGATGTCTCCACTTTGAATCAGTTTTTGAAAGTTTTCGGTTTTCTTTTTGTGCAGCTGAGCAATGAACCCATCGCGGTCTCCGCCGTCGGGGAGGTCCCACTCTTTGAAGTAATGGCGCATGCGTTCTTTGCCGCCTGAGATTTTTAGCAGTTCACCGTAGGTATCGTAATCCCACTCGGCATTGATCCCCATTTCTTTGAAAGTTTGGTTAAAGGCTACCCTGTGCCCATCACCTTCGGTTTCGGCGATGACGCCGTCCATATCAAAAACCACCGCTTGCAGATGTTCGATCATGATTGAAAATCCTTTTCAATTCTGTTTGCATCACTATATCAAGGAGGGTATAGGTGGGGCAAGATTGATGGATCATACGGAATATTTCCAAGCATAAAACACTATCTCATACCACTTCCCTTTTCCCCTTTGGGGAATAGCTTGATTGGATACAGATTCCCAACAATAACGGAACACTCAATTCATGGAAACACGTTTGGTATCTCCCCATATCACCCGCGTGTGGGAACTCGCGTGGCCTACGGCGGTATTTTCGATCTTGGAAGTACTGGTGGGCATGGTGGATATTTATTTCTCCGGCTTTTTGGGGGCGGATGCGGTGGCCTCGATTGGCTTTTCGAGGCAAATCTTCTTGGTAATGTTGATTTTTGCACTGGCTACTACTACTGGAACTATTACGCAGATATCACAAAATTTCGGTGCGCAGCGTTATGAGAGGGCGTCAGCCATCGCCTATCACGCCATATTGCTGGCGATTTTTCTTGGCATTTGTGTAGGCGGATTGGGATTGTTGCTGGCCAAGCCCACGCTGCAAGTGTTGGGGGCGGCGCAGGAAGTGGTTGATCAGGGGGCGGAATATCTTCATGTTCTTCTTGGCGGCATGATATTTATGATGCTCAACTTTGCCACCAATGCCATCTACCGGGCGTTGGGTGATGCCAAAACTCCACTGAAGATTGCTGTTTTGATTGTTATACTCAATGTGATCTTCAGTTATTTTTTTATATTTGGAATTTGGATTGTTCCACCACTTGGCGTGGCGGGTGTAGCCTTGGGTACCATTCTCTCACGGGCGGTGGGGGCATTGATAGCCCTCTTTATTCTGGCCAACCCAAATCGTACGGTGCGGTTGGGGTATCAGGCTTCGTTGGATTTTCGCATTTTTCACGGCATTTTACGTATTGGCTTGCCCAACGGGGTTTCTGGATTGTTTCGCAATGTGGCGCGATTGCTTTTTTTTGGCATCCTGGCGTCAACCATGGCGGGAACGCACGCCATAGCGGCAGCCACCATTGGATTTCAATTTCGCCTGTTTGCCATCATGCCCGCCTTGGCGTTTCAAGTGGCAACGGCATCGTTGGTGGGGCAGAGCATTGGAGCCCAAGAGGTGGACGAAGCCGAAAAATATGGGTGGAGTTCCATTCGTTATTCATCTTTCCTGATGCTGCTATTAAGTCTGATTCTGTTTTTGTTTCCTGAAAAACTGGCGGCGTTGTTTACGGATTCGCCTGAAGTGATGAAATACAGCGCCATCACACTGCGATGCATTGCTATCGAACAGTTTTGCAGTTGTGTTTCGATTGTGTGCAGCGGGGTGCTTTCGGGGGCAGGCGATACCAAACCGATTATGCGGTATACCGTGATTGCCCAATGGTATTTGATGCTGCCGGTGGCGTTTTATCTCGCTTTTGGGTTGGGGTATGATGCGAATGGGGCATGGGTGGCCTGGGGGATCGCCCCGGTGGTGCAAATGTTGTTGACACTCTACCGGGTATTTCACGGCCATTGGAAATCCATCCGTGTGGTTTATTGAATTCATTCATTAAAATCAAAATCGGTAAAAAACGTATTTTAAGCAAAAAATGCTTTTCAAGCCCCCGTGAAAGCTTTACAATAGTACTATAGTGGAAATTTATAATGAAATTTTATATTGTTCTTCTATCACTTGGGATTCTTGCCTGCATCGTTCTTCTTTTGCAACTCATTACGATCTTGAATTGAATGATTATGAACCACTCTAACGCTGCCAAGAAAAGTGAAACGATTTTGCAGCCTGCAGTCGCCGGCCGGTTTTATCCAGACCATCCGGGAACGTTGGCTGAAGAAGTGAAACGGTATATATCGGAAGCGGAATTGGAACCCAGCAATAAAAATGTGGTGGCTGTTTTAACTCCTCATGCGGGATATCCATTTTCCGGACCGGTGGCTGGCTATTCGTTTCGTTATGTACAAAATCAACAAGCCGATACAGTATTGTTTATTGCGCTTTCACACAAAAACACCGAAGGGGGATGCGTGTTTCAGGGCGAGGCTTTCGAGACCCCACTCGGCAGAATCGATGTGGACCATGAATTCACCGATACGCTCATGCAAAGTGGAAAACCTTTTCATGGCCGGTTGTACCCTTATCAAGGCGAGCATTCAGTCGAAGTCAATCTGCCTTTTGTGCAGCAAACGTTTCCGAATGCGAAAATCGCATCGGTTTTGGTGAGCCGAACAGAGCCCCAATTGTGCCGGTCGTTGGGTCAACGGATTGCGGAGGCGATCAAGCAGCATTCGAAGAAATCTTTTTTGATCGTGGTCTCATCAGACATGAGCCATTTTCCCGATTACGAAACCGCCACCAAGTTAGACAATCAAATGCTGCACAGTTTGGAGTCGATGGATGCCGATCGAATTTTTCATGATTTGCGCAATTTGGAAGGTACGCCTGCGCCGAATTTGCATTGCGTGATGTGCGGCAGCGCCGCCATGTTGACCGCAGTGGAGACAGCGCTTTCATTGGGAAATTGCAAGGGGAAAAAATTGCATTACCGCAATAGCGGAGACAGCGAGTTTGGAGACCACGACCGGGTTGTTGGGTATGGCTCCTTCGCCATTGAGAAAGAATAACGCAAACATCATGTCTTTCATCCCTGTTGAAGATCAACAATATCTCCTTCGCATTGCACGCGAAAGCATCCAAGCGGCATTGCAAAAGCAACCGTATCAACCTATTGAAACATTGAGCCTGAAAGAAATCGAACGGGGTCTCTTTGTCACCTTAAGGAAACAGGGAGAATTGCGGGGGTGCTTGGGCCGTTTTGAGCCGGACGGCCTTCCGGTTGGCATACTAACGGCGCGGCTGGCTGCTGAAACCGCCATGCACGACAACCGTTTTGAACGCTTGAGGCTGGATGAACTCCCTTGGGTGGATATCCATATATCGATATTATCCGTCCCGCAACGGATTGAGAATGTTGACGAGATTCTTGTAGGCAAACATGGTTTAAAGATACAAGGGTGGACTCCATCGGGCCAGTCTCGCATGGGAACTTTGCTGCCGCAGGTGGCGGTGGAACAAAATTGGGATGCGCCCATGTTTCTTTCGTCTACCTGTGTAAAAGCGGGCCTGCATGAAGACGCCTGGCGTGATCCAAAAACCGAAATCTATACCTATGAAGCCCAAGTCTTCGGTGACAGCGATTTTGGCCAGCCTCCCTATGAATTGGAAAAGTAACCTTGGCAGAAGAACTTTACGAACTGATCCCCAAACTAAAAACGCTTAAAGCGCTTTGTGGCGAAAAGGGCATTGCGCTAGATCCCGAACCGGGCAGCCGCATGCTCTATCAGGGCCAGGTGTATTATGTGATCGCTGCGAAAAGCAATGCAGTGGTATTGATTGATGATTTCCCCTCTGTCCCGCTTGACCCGAACCGTACGATCACGATTGATGATTGGGAAAGGGAAGAAAATTGCCTGTTTGTGCCCAGTGTGGAAGACTTGCTGCACCTCATCCGTGAGGCAACCACGTTGTTCCCATCAATGACGCCTGGAGTGAAGAAGACACGCGAAGTGTGGCAAGTGCGGCATACAGAGGGAACCACGGTGGTCACCGGTTCGCTGCGCGAAGGGCTGCTGGATGTTGCGATACAGAAATTGGAGGAGGAATAATTGAAAATGCCAGAAATCAGCCGATTTTTTGGTATAGTAATCCGTATGCATTTTAATGATCATCATCCTTCACATTTCCATTGTCTTCACATTTCCATGTGAAATATGGTGAAGAAAAGGCTACAATAGGTTTAGAAC
>CAZEZQ010000524.1:0-4753 GCA_964516245.1 uncultured bacterium
AGCCAGTTGTTTCTGCATGGCTTCCGGATACCGGGCAATCAGTTCGTAATGGCTCGCGCTCCAATGCGAACCCGGTTCTTCTTCGTTCTCGATTGCTTCTTTCCATTCTGGAATCAACTTGTGAATCTGAGTCCGTCGCGCCACCCATTTCGCGCTCTTGCCCAGTTGATTGGCTACCTGCTCGTAGTTCCATCCGAGGTTCAGTAACCCCTGGATGCCTTCGGCCTCTTCCAGCGGCGATAAATCCTCTCTGTGAAGATTTTCTGTGATGGTAGCCTCATAGGCTTCCTGGTCAGTTAATTCGCGAATGGTGGCCGAAAGCACCGGCTTACAAGCGATTTTGGCGGCACGGTAGCGACGCTCACCGGCCACCAACTCGTATTTGCCGTTCTTCGGGCGAACCAAGACCGGCTGCAGAACACCGATCGTATCGATTGACCGAGCCAATTCATCGAGCGCCGGATCCTTGCGGCGGAATTTTCGCGGATTCACCGGTGACGGCTTGATGTCCGCAATTCGGATTTCCTCATACAAAACGTTGTTCATCGGTTTGATGCTCCATTCGTAACGATGCTTCAACCCTGTGGCGCCAGAGAAACAGAATTTTTTGCCAGAGCCTCGTGATTCACTTTTTGCAAATACGGTTCACCCTAGTGGAACAAATCCCAGAGAAGGAACCCGGGGCCTGGATAAATTTCAACATGGAGTTCCTCGAATTTCATATGCTTTCGGGCTTCGCGGACGACCTTCTCCAGATCGTCAACTCCAATGCGTTTCACCCGACTGCCGTGTTTCCAAAACACGAAAACATTCCAGCCATGCCCGGCCCAACTCAGCAGGGCGTTCAGTTGCTTCTCCGTCACTCCACCGCTTTTCACTCCGACCGCCAGTTTCGGTTCGCTGGTTTGTTTGCACTCGAACTGGACCGGATGCCAACTCCCATCGGCCTTGCGATACGAGCCCACGAAGTCCAAAAACGGATTTTCCAGGAAGATCACTCTCCGGTTCGCATCGGAGCCCATCACCTTGACCGGCGGATCGGCTTTTTTGATTTTCGCCAACCCGAGTCTTTCCAATTCCTCACACGTGGTTTCGATCTCACGCTCGAACGCCTTGCCGGTGTTCTGCTGATTGGTGCGGGCTTGTTTGTCCCGCAGCAAGTGGATCATGAATTCCTGCGATGTCATTCTCATGTCGCTTCTCCTATTGGGCGGGCAGGTGGATTCGAACCACGAGCCAGGGTATGAACCTGACCCCTAACCTTGCCGCCCTCCCATCCCAATCCGCCGGCTGCGATGCGGGAGGTCTTGATCTTCATGGATTCCTACCCGCTCAGATTTCCGGGAATGAGGGCATCTCGTATTCCGGGTCAACCACGACTTTGCCGTTGCCGCTTTTTTGCCATTCCGCCGGATCGTCTTCGAATCGACGATGCTTGAAAAAGCGAACCGGATCCTGCAACATCCCTTTGGCTTTTCGCTCCTGCGCCAACGGCGATTGGGCAAATTCTTCCGTACGTCTACGCAAAAATTCGTATTCCACCCCTTCTTCTAATAGCTTCCCAATAACTTCTAAGCTTTCTTTTTTAGTTGTTTTTTTAGGATAGAGCTGATAGATAGCTTCTACTTCTTCTCTAAAAAGCTTCTTTTTACTTTTAGCTTTAAACTTTCTACTTTCCCCGGACGTCCACGGGGACATCCCAGGGATGTCCCCGTGGACACTCTTCTGTTTCTTTCGGTCTCGATAACGAGCTTTCCTGTCTGCTTCTTTTCGTCGATAGCGAAATAACCGTCCTGCATAGTTCTCCCAATTTGGAATCTTGTAACCCTCTGATTCCACATCGATTAGAAATCCGGCCTCCAGGAGAGCCGAGACCCACGTATCTGGGTCTTCAGACCATTTCGAGTAATCAGCAATGTCCTCCGTTGAGCAATCGACGATCGTTCCTGTCGGATGATCACGCAAAACCCAAAACCACAAATGGCATAAATGACCCATCACCAACACCTGCTCTTTATCGCTCTGAATCTTTAAAATCCGGCACAAACGGCGAAATTTCTTGTGTTCCCATAGTCCCAAATGCAAGGGGATGTACAAACCAGCGCTGCTCATCGTTGTCATTCCTTCATTGTGTCATTGCTTCGCGGTAGACGTCCCTGGGATGTCCCTCCCCTGTCCCTGGGATGTCCCTATGGACGTCCCTCTCCTGTCCCCAGTGACGTCCCTGTGGACGTCCCCTCTTTTTGTGCTTTTGTCCACGTGGACATCCCGGGGATGTCCACCCCCTTGTCCACCCCCTTGTCCCTTTGCTTGTCCCCCTGAATGTCCCCTTGGATTGTCGGGTTTTTCCTTGAGTGAATCTGCCGAAAATCCATGTCTCCCGGCTCCATCCGGCTCACGCAATACGGCCCTCGATCCGACAAGCGTGAGGCGCAGTAGCCCTCCATCAACTTCTTCGCCAACTTGTTCGGGAGATTGGTGGTGAGATACAACCACTTTTTCAAATAACACATCCGGAGCATCTCTTCGAGCAGTTTGACTTCATGGCGCAAATCGGTTTCGTGTTGCGAGCGAAACAATTCATCCACGAACACAAAGTCGCTGTTTCGCATGCGGCGAAAAATCTTTTTCCGGGCCTCATTTCCCTCATGGCCTTCCTTGCTCAAATCCCGCAAGCTCGGCATGTGAATGGCGCACACGGGAAGGCCCAAGATATGGCACTCCAGGATCAATTGCAGGCCGGTGTAGGTTTTCCCGCGGCCGTAGCCGAAACAACTGAGCAGAGCCCTGGGCGAGGCCCGGGACCCCTTCCGTTTCCCCTGTCGAATCTGTTTCAGCATTTCCACCGCGGATTGGAAGGTGAAGGTTTTTACAAACCATTCTTTTTCGGCCAATTCCTTGAACCGCAAAGGCGGCCAGTCTTCGAACGACTGCATGTGTTTCTTCAGGGATTCTTCCGCCTGCCGTCGCAGCAGATGGGGACACGCGTAAGCCTGGCCGCCTTTTTCTACATGGCCGTATCCATCGCATCCTTCATATTTGACCGGACAGCGGCACGTGCTGGTACCCAATTCCGGCGGAACCGTATCGGGTAAGGCATCAATCGTTTGCAGGGCGTGATGGATCCGCTGCATCACACAATCGAAGGGTTCAAACGATTTTTCATCCATGAGTTTTCCCCTTTTCAATCGCTGCATTTTCGATGTATTCGATCAAGTACGAAACAGCCGCGCTGACGTTGCGATCGAACCACACGATATTTTCCGGCTTCAATGACAATTTCATGCGTTTCAATAAATTGATGATCTTGTCGGCCCCTTCAGCATTTGTGGGATATTGATGAAAACCCCGTTCGGCCAACTGTTCGTTGAGAGGCTTGATAATTTTTGTCAGGACAATTTCACGCAGACGGGTTTGGACCCCAGGTTCAATTCCGTTCTGGGTTGTATGGGCTTGCCCGTTGGCATTGGCCGGGTTGGTTGACTTGGTTTGGGTCGCTGGTTGGGTTTGTGCGCCTTGAGATCCGGAGCGTTTTTTCTGCGAGACCGCGCGATGGTTTGGATCCCCGACCCCTTTGTCGGCGTCCTCGCCAGTGGGTAAGTTCAATGATTTCAAAACCGCATATTTGACCGCGTAAGAATACCCCTTGCCCGCCCCTTCTTCGGTGGATCCGATCCCCTGGCCGTACGATTCGACGACTTCGTTTTCCTCCGGGTTGTCGATGTTAACCCATTTCAATTGCACCCAGACTTCGGTAAACCAATTGCTTTTCTCTTTCCCCTTGGCATCGGCTGACGTGAATTGCTGGACGTTGGTTTTCGTGATGGTGGAGATATACATCAAGCGGTACATCTCCAGGAAAGGCTTGATGGTGCGGGTCACGGAATCGTGGCTGGCGTAATTCTGTTTTGTAAATTGATTGTATCCGTCTTTGTTGACGCTCTCGATCGCACACATCACCGCGTGCATTCGTTGGTACAGGTTCATTTGTTTGATTTCGTTGTGACTTAGGCGATCCAATTCCTCGTTCATCATGTCCACCACCTTTTTATTTTTTGTATCAGCAAACCCAACCAGCCGGGCTTATTTCGTAGAACCAAAACCCGATTTCCCCCTGGTTGGATCACTGACAATCGATTTGTACCGAATTGATATTTGGACGAGTTGCTGTTCATTTTTACGCTTCTCTTTATACGCGCGGGCCTATTGCTTGAAATTTCTTTTCGATTCCAGCCGGTTGGTTTTGCTGGGTTTTGGCTCGGTATTTCTGTTCGCCTGGAGAGAAAAATATTTCGGGATATTCATCGTTCCCTCATACGGGATCCGCCACGGATTCGGCCGGGCCCCCAAACGGATAGGGGGGATTGGGTTGTTTCTCATGGCTTGATTGATGCCGCGAACCGAAATACAGTCACCCAGGAGTCAATGCCGTTTAGTTAAGAAGCCAGTAAAATGATAGAAAAAAATTGCTGCACAAAACACAGTTTTATGCTATAATTAAACATGAAAATTAATATAATTTCACTCAAATCCAGAAGGAGAAAATTATCATGAACAATACAATCTCGAATGCAGTTTTTGGCACGGACCTTGCGGTAATTTTGAAAATTATATGCCAACATCATTGAACCGGTCAAAAATCTTATTCATTCAACATCTTTTCTCTCCCGCCACCGGCAATCCCCCAAAGATTTTACGCGAAACAGAATACTTACATTCCCTTCGGTCATTATGATTCTGCTCAATCAAATGA
>CAZEZQ010000525.1:0-4749 GCA_964516245.1 uncultured bacterium
GCCAAGAATTTCATAGACTCCGGTTTGTGGATCGTAGGTCGCGTCGCCATCCATGGTCCGGTCGCCGAAATCAGCATGATTTTCGAAGATCCCCACAGGTTCTGTAACAGATATTTTCCCCGTTGGTCCGAGTTGATACCCTTCATCAGGAATCTCTTCTTTTAAGTAATCGAAAAGAATATCACCGTATTCCAGAACCATATTCGGAACTTCGAAGAATACTCCACCAATTACTTCTTCGATTTGTATATAATCACCAAGATGATCTTGACTGGAGGATGAGAATTGTAAGTCCGCTTCGAAAAGTGGAAACTCTGTATCATCAAAAACAGGTGAAATTGTCAGTTGCAAGACTTCCGGCGGAGCGTCTTCTATAATCGAAGGGATATATTTCAAGTTAAAAACATCACGATATAGAGAATGCATCGGCCCATCAATCATCTGCTCCAAATTCACGGAGAGTTCCATGATTGTGGCGTCTTTCCGTTCCATGAGGGCGGTTACAAGCGAAGTTGAATAATCATAGGTAATGGAAGCGTCCTTTTTGGGATACCCCCATATTTCCCGCCCGTTTGGTATCGCCATGACATCCGGTGTATCAAGATACATGTAAGGAATATAATATCCATTTTTTACCACTCCATCTTGATCTTGAAATGAAACGGGAATGGAAACTCCCCCTTCCAAATATCGAAATGAATCCGTGAGTTGGTCATCGAACATGTAGGCCCACGCCAAATTGTCTGGATTGATTTCCAGCGGTTCAGGAACCAACTGTCGCAACGATTCATATGTGCTACGAAACAGCACTAGGGTGGTCATTGCCGAGTCATAATGCAAAGGAGGAGCATCATACAGCGCATCAGGACGCGGGTCATTTTGTGGAAACACAATATTTTTGTCTTGGATTATGTTATCTTGAGCTTGTGATGGCGCCATAATGACGAATGTAAGTATTATGACAAGAACTATTGGGACACTTCTTTGTTGAAACATGATTTTTCTCCTTGTTTTGATTTTGGAATAAACAAACGAATGACGTAAGCGGTTGCCAAGAAGAAATCACCCCCTTTTGCCGAACCAATTTGTATGATCTGCAGCCCCCCGATTGCAGAGGGCCACTCCCCCCAACGCCGATTGGAAGGATTTTGCTGAAGAAATGAATCTGTATCTTTATGTATAAACTAGCAAATTAAATTCAATATGTTGTGCAGCAATAAACGATTTGCAATACACTAATAGGCATCCCAACCTATAATCCGAGCGGGTTGCTCATAGGACAGTTTTACATCGCGAAACGTATATAACCCCGATTCGGTTTTTTCAGTGGTTCCCAAGAGTCCGATGTAGATAGGATCTTCGAACGGCATGTCATGCTCAGCCATGCATAGCCATTCCTGAAACTCTAAATCAAAATACAAAGCCCGCATGGATTGGCCGCGACGTTCCAGTTTCATTCGTCCGTCAAAGATTGGAGCCCACGCGGCATGTCTCGCTTCATCAACATAAGCGCCTTTTCCCCATCCATACCAATAATCTTCAGATGGTTTAATTTCGCAGCCAAACCAGAGGCTATCTATGCCAAGGGTATTAAATAGACCTAAACGAGCAGTTTCATAATACTGCGTTTTCGGAAAGAGTACGTTTGCCTGCGCCTCTATGGAGCAATCGCCGTACACTTCTCTGTATACAAAATGACCATTGCCACCCGAACCTGGAGATTGACCGGACTGGATTCTATATTCATCAGTTTGCATGTTATATTCGGCATTTCCAAATTCCACCATACCGAGATTCACATGATTTTGAAATACACCAACCGGCTCAGGAGTGGCTGGAGCAATGACTTTCATTCCACCAATTTCCACATCGCCAATGGTTCCGAAAAACGAGCACCCCCCTGTAGGTGTTATGGGCGGGGTGACATAATACGATATAGTAAAAGACTTAAATGATGTGGGTATATCCAGTACGATTCGATTTTCTTGGATTGCTTTATTTCTTGACGAGTTGCGAATTTCCAGATGGCTGATTTCCCAACCAACAGGTGCTTCTTCGACCAATGTCATGGTTGAAAGAGAATTTTTCACGAGGATTTCCACACGACACAACACCCCAGGCGTATAGCCTTGTTCCGGCAATATGCGTTGCGCCGAAGGTTGGGCGAAGGCGCTACCCGCGAATGTAAATGTTAGGATTAGAATGAGGTTTCGTATATGCACGACATCTCCCCTATATTTGCCCCCCGTTTGACTGTTTATAAAATATTCTTCTTTCATGTTGAGTTTATAGCCTTCATGGTTCGTTGTTTGTTGCGCCTTCTTTGAACGTCGTTAGTTCTACTTCGGAAAAATAACCAACCACACTTTGCGTAAGATCATCCGACCAGACGCCGATACCCACATAGACCGGATCACCCATTTGGAGATAGATGCTGTCGTGTACCAGCCAATCTTGAATAAGCGTGTTGTAATAGTAGGTGCTAAGCAGCTCGCCCTTTCGAACCAGTTTGACCCAACCATCTTGATTCCCGGCGGGCAAATATCCTCCCCGCACATGGCCTTGAGGATTTCTTTGATTCAAGGTCAACTGTCCATGCCATACGCTCAAACGGGAATCGGCGATGACGCCTGCCCCATATATGGTTCCTTCTGATGTAAACTCGCTGGCTATAAAGAGATGCACCCAGCCGCTGACAGATCGAAGCGGCTCAGGTTTCATCTTGACCCGGGCGGAGAAGGAAAAGTCGCCTTTCACTTTTTTGTAAGCGATATATTCTTCAGCGCCTTCGATGCGGTAGCGGTCATTGAGAAAATCGAATACAGCTGATCCTACAGGACTGATATCCCGCTTGGGTTCGAAAGCGGATATCCGCAATCCGCTTAACACAACCAAGATCAGTGCCATGCTTAAACCAATCGTACACCGGCTACTTAAGGAACAGGCGGTTTGAGTTTCTTTGTGGAATGACAATATGCGGCTGAAACGATTCAACACCCGTTTTCCCTGTTTAGTAAAGAAATACACATGGTTTGGAGAGGGAACTCCGGTCAGTTGTTCGGCCAATTTTAAGATCAGCTGGGCATAGTCGCGTGGCGCCCGGCAGTATTGGATTGCTTTGGCGTCTGATAGGGCCTCCCGCGTCTCGTCGGTGCGCTTGCGAAGCCAATACAGGAGGGGAAAAAACCACAAAAAGAAATTCAAAATACTGAGCATATGGACATACAAGAAATCGCTCGATTGAAAATGATTCAGTTCATGGCGGAGGATGGGTTCCAATTCACGTTCTTCCCAGTTCTCCACCATAAACGAGGGTATAATCAAGCGGCAGTTTAGAAATCCTATGGTGGAAGGGGAAGCCTTTTCTTCGCAAACCAGCACTGTCACTTTCTGTCGCAGATTCTGCTGATTGGAGAGTTCGCTAACACATTGGAGAATATGAGGCGCATGGCAAATGCGAGTTTGGGATAGAAATCGCCGCGTTTGATACTGGGAAACCAAGGCCACAAGCAGGATGAACAACATACCGGGAAGATAGAAAATTCCCAGAAATCCATAAAATCCCGTTGAAAAAGAGCTCTGCGATGCTGCGGCCGGTTCGGTGCTATTGGTTTGGTATCCGGGTAAATTGCGGTACAAGGTCGGCAAACTGGGGAATTCCATCCGGTTTTCAAAAATGCCAACCGGTTTTGAATTCTGTTCCAGTTGGGTTTCAACATTCTGATTCCACTGTTGCTGCAAATTTCCTTTTAATTGATTCAATAAATTTGCGTCGGTTAATTCATCCACGCTCAACAAACGGGAGAGTGTGTTTGGAATGACGATTGGGTTGGAATTGAAATAATAGGCAAAAGGAAGAAGAAGACAAACCACAATAGCAATCTTCCACAAAAAGGCTTGAAAAGCCACCTGCTTGTCTGTAAAAAGCCGGTGCGTGATTTCGGCGAAGAAGATAACCAGCCCAGAGGCAAGCATCCACCATACCAGAAACGGGAAGATGCAGGCTCGCCAAAGTTCGAATGTGTAGATGAGAAACGATTCCATTGTCTATGCTTTCAATTATTCTGCATCATCCAGTTTCTTTCGCATTTCCTGAATGACTTCAGGATTAAGTTCCGCGACATCCAAGGCATGAAGCGCCATGTGGCCGACCGAACCTTGAAACAACAATGCGCTGACATATTTGATCATATCGTTTTTCATTTTTTCTTGTTTTAATTTGGGCTTGTAGACATAAGCCCGGTTGAGAACGCTATGGGTAAGCGCTCCTTTTTTTTCCATTACACGAAGCGTTTTGCGGATGGCGGAATCGCTGCGTTTGAGCCCCTCATCGCGAAGGGCTTCGCGGATATCATCCGCTGTTGCCGACCCACGCTCCCAAATGATGTGCATCAACTTGGTTTCCCATTCGGTTAAGACCGGTTTCGCATGGTCTGGCATCTCATTTCTCCATATTCGATATGCTACCTGAGTAACGTTACAACAATTGCAAGATCGCGTCAATACTTTTTTTGAATTTTTTTTGACTTTGAACTCTTGGATATGTTTAGACTCCAGAACCGATATATTCAGTATCTTGTCTATTAAATGAAAATAAGCACGTGGTTTCATAGCCGATGGTCAAAAGGTATAAAAATTAAAATGCCCCTACACTGCGCGGGCGCCAAGGGTAAACCGTTGTTTTTTACCCCGCTACGGCGCGTCATGACCTTGAAAACCACCCCAGAAATATCGTGAACTACAAATTCA
>CAZEZQ010000526.1:0-4738 GCA_964516245.1 uncultured bacterium
TTTTCGCAGCGCATTGTTGATTAAGGTTTGATAATTTCCGCCTCCAGCGGCATTCACCTGCTGGCGAAACCACTCCAGAATATCATCATCGATTCGTATCGTGATTCGTGTTTTGCCTGATGGTGGTTTCACCACGGCTCCCCGTTTGCCGGAACTGAAATCATATTCATTTTTCATATTGTTTCACCTTTTTGGTACATCTGAATTTCTGAAGGCGTGGCTTTTCTTGCGGAAATAATTCGTATGGTATCTTCACGCCATGTGTAGATAACAACGACAATCGATGCTAATGAATCCAAGCCAATAGTAATGTACCGTTCTTCTACAGCACAATCATCCATAACTGTTATGGCTGCATTATCTTCAAATACGGTGACACAATCGGCAAAATGGATTCCGTGTTTTTGGAAATTCGTGATCGCCTTGTTGATATCCCATTCGTAGTTCATTATTTTATTGTACATACAATTGTGCACGAATGCAAGGGCAAAATGTTGCTCATTCCCCTTGTTGACATCCTGCCCTGGCAATCCCGATTCAGACAAAAATAAGAGTTTGAATTCTTGTTTGAAGATCCGGCAAAAAGTCCGTTCCAGAAAACGACCACACTATATACAGTAATGTGGGTATTTAATCTGCACTATATGTTGTTGCAGGCGAGGACTCCTGCGCTCCAAAAAAGACTTTTTGCCGGATTGTCAGCAAAGCAATCATCTCTTCACCAACTTCCATTCCCATTTGTCGTTGTCGCCGTTGAATTGGGTATCGATGTTTAGGGTTTTTTTGGCGCGTTCGATGGTGCGCCATCGGAACCCATCCGCTTCCGCTTGGCGTTTGATTTCTTTGGCGGGGAGAGTGCCTGCTTCAAGCTGCTGTTGCAGCCATCTTTGTGCTTCACTTAGTTTCGTGGCCGATAATTCTTCAGGGCGCCGGCTGAACAGTTCTTGTTCTGAAATGGGGTAGGGGAGTGACGGCCAGATAATTTCGGGGATGGATGAATCCCGTGTTGATCCTTGCACTGCAAAACACAAACTGTTGTCTTGCGCGGTGAGGTTATTCTTGAGCGGAAAGAGCACACGCTGGGCTGGGTTGTGTGGGTGCTTTTCCAAGAGCCAGATGGTTCGGGTGATGGTGGAGAAGCTGAGGCTGCCCAAGGTGCGGTAGATGGCTTTGCTTTTGTCATTTTTGTTCATGTGTGAAATAGCTACCACAGCGATGCCGCGCTTTTTAGCCAGTTGTGATAAGAGGGTGAGCAACCGTCGCATTTCTCCGTGATTGTTGGCGTCGCGCTCACCGAGAAATGTAGTGACCGGGTCGATCACCAGCAATCTACAGCCGGGCATGTGATTCAACTGGCTTTCAATTTCCGGGACAAGATTCGCCAGATCACACTCATCCGATTGATACAAGTAGATTTTGCTGACATTGGCGTTGAATCCATTTAGCCGGGGCAAAATGGTATCGCTGGCGCCGTCTTCCAGCGAAAGCAATAAGCTGGAGCCACTTGGACATTTGGTATCGTCCGGCCAGGAACCGCCTCGGGAAACTGTGGCAACTAGATAGCAAGCCAATATCGATTTGCCCAAACCGGGGTCACCGATCAGCAGCGACAGTTTTCCCAAAGGGAAGCGCTTCGGCCACAGCCACTCGATGCTTTCGGATTGGATACGGTCGCCACAGCAAAAATGGGAAGTGGCGGGCTGTTGCTCTTCAAAGAGTTTAGCCGAGTTCATACCTTCTTGCATAAACTCTGAAAAATCATTCGGGCTCAAACAGGATAGCGCATTGGGATCATGATAAACGCCGAGTCCAAAACAATAGCTCTCCCCTGGCCAACCAAGTTGCAGCAAGCGTACACCCACTTGTTTGGCGAAACCTTCACCTATCTCATTCGGGGCTTGATGAATAAAGACACGAGAACAACCTTCTACATGCTGCAACTCTAACGTATCGGCAAACTCAGCTCCAGGCAGGCCAAGCGCAGTGAAATCGTTCCACCACAAGGTCCAACAATTCAGTTCACCTTCCACAATGATCAAATCATTTGAAGACGAATTTTCTTTCAACTTCCATAACCCATAGGGGACCGGCTCAGCTTCTTCATTTAACCAATCGCATTGCTCTTTGCCATCAGCAAAAGAATAAAGCCGCTGGCACATCGCCTCTGAGCCGTCCATTAAAAAGTATGGAACTTCCACCCCACGTGAATGTTCTTTCACTCCCAAATCAGACAAAAATTCAGCCGGTACCCGGTTGGCTTTGGCGAACTCGTCAACAGTCAATTTTTCAGAGGGCGGATGTTGTTGAGAAGATTGTGCTTTCGATGCATGATCGGCAGATGAAAGGCTAAGCGCTTTGGTAATATCATCCAACCGGCAGCCGGACCGGCAATGCAATTGGATTTGATCGTCATTGCCAGTTTGAATTACCAACGAACCGTCCCGGTCGCCATGAACGGGACAATAACCGATATACTGGTTCTTCCCACTTTTCCGCGCTCTGGTTTGATTGACGATGAATTCTAGAATAGACATGGGAGTCTCCTAATCAGAAAAATATTTTTCTTCATTGATTAGGAGAAAGACCGCAAAAATGGGGGGATAAAAAATGTCGTTGATAATGTCTGAAGATTGTCAGAATCAGGATGATCAGGATTTTCAAGATAAGCAGGATAACGACTTGAGAAATTTATTGTTTGTATTTGTTTCTAATTTAGATCGACTATTAATTGCATTTGTTTCAATGTAACCATTTAGCCATCTGAAAGCATTTTTATTTCGCCCATTCCTTCTGGGCTAGGGTTTTTATGTTTATTTTTTCCAGGGGCGATTGCCCCTGGCTATCATATGGCGCCCCCGTTGGGGCTGGAAATTTTTTTTTCATTCGGCTAAATGGATACGTTTCAAAGTAAAAATTTTGTATTTCAGTTTTTCATCCTGAATATCCTGTGCATCCTGGATATCCTGAGATTTGGACAATTAGAGGAAGTGAATAATTACGTTTTGATTGGATACGTTTTTAGACTCAAGTTTCTTCAAGACCTCATTGAGCATATCACGATCATGCAAAAGCACGCAGGACGGGCGCTATTTCTGGAAATAAACGCGCATAGGATTTCTTGTGCCCTTGATGGGCAAGGCGTGTAATATAATATGGTTTCAATAATGTTCCTCCCCTTTGTTCAGCACGTTTGCCCGCCATGTAACTTTATCTTCGGGTTTATCGATTCAATGAGCAATCTAAAGTTATGGAGAAACAAGAATAACATACTGGAAAAGCTATGAATTTAAATGCTGTAAAAAAATGGGTCCCTTTAATTGTTCTGATAGTGCTTTTGGCTGTTGCAGCAATAACCCTGTTGCCGATTGACTCTTTCGCAAAAGCGACGATCAACTGGATTAAAGGTTTGGGCTATTGGGGATATTTCATTTTCTTCCTGACTTATGCGTTGTTCACGGTTTTGTTTCTTCCCGGATTTATCTTGACCGTCGGTGCAGGCGCTATATTCGGTCTTTTGGGAGGTTTTATCGTCGTGTCTTTGGGGAGCACTCTGGGGGCCTGCCTTGCTTTTCTAACCGGCCGTTTTTTTGCCCGAGGACTGATTGAACAAAAAGTTGCCGAAAGCCGCAAATTTTCAGCTATTGACAGTGCGGTGGGAAAAAAGGGCTGGAAAATTGTTTTCTTAACACGCCTTAGCCCTGTTTTTCCATTCAATCTGATAAATTATGCCTACGGGCTTACGAAAGTGCCGTTTAGCCATTATGCGCTGGCCACCTGGATTGGTATGATGCCTGGCACACTTCTTTATGTTTATATCGGCGCATTGGCTGGAAATGTTGCCCAGGCAACACTTGCAGAGCAGCCTGAAACCGGAACGATGGAGTTGATATTCCAGATCGTGGGTTTTCTCGCCACGATCATAGTTACAATATATGTGACGAAGATCGCGCGTAATGCTCTGCGCAATGAAATACCGGAAACGGCCTCTGACGAGGTAAAAACATCATGAAAAGGCGATTTTACAATGCAATGGGTTGAAACTATCGTGATGAAAACCTTGCACGGCAGGGCAAAGCGCAACTTTTCCTTTGTGCGTCCTTTTATCGAAGGGAATGCTGTTCTTGATATAGGCGCAGCCGAGGGCTGGACAGGTGGTATGATAAAGCGCGATGCGCCTCACCGGGACGTGCATTTGCTTGATGTCGCCGACTTCAATCAAACGGATTTGCCTTTAACACTATATGACGGGCAAACCTTTCCCTTTGAAGACAACAGCTTTGATACAAGTTTGCTTCTTTTGATTTTGCATCACTGCACGGATCCGGACAGAGTCCTCTCCGAAGCCCTGCGGGTTACACGGAAACGGCTTATTATCACGGAGTCTGTTTATAATTTTCAGGCCGGCAGGGCCATGCTTTTTGTGGCGGATAATATTGTCAACGGTCTGCGCAGCCATTCCCGGATGGCGAAAGGTCTGAATTTCTGTACGACGGAAGAATGGGAAGCCCGTTTTTCGCAAATGGACGTGTCCCTTCGTTACAAAGAATGGATTTCCAAGGGGTTTCACAAACATATTCTTTATGTTCTCGATATTGGTAAGGAGGCATTTAGACCAATTCGCCTTGTTTTGGTTTATCTGCCTGTGGTTCTGGTTCTATCAGATCATCTAATCCCATCATGACCTTGAAAAACACCCCGAAAATATCATAAGCTACAAATTCACTAAAACAATTTTAGT
>CAZEZQ010000527.1:0-4738 GCA_964516245.1 uncultured bacterium
GTGTTTGCGTAAAGGTTGGGGTCGGTGTTCCTTCCCGCATTTCTTCTGCAAATACATACATCCGGCCATCTCCCAATGCATAGACAAATCCGTTATAGGCCAATACTTCAAAGATCTCCCGTTCCGCCTGAAAAATGGATTCAATTCGTGGATTATCAATATCCAAAATATCAATGGCTGTTAACCCACCAGGGCGGTCCGGCACGGTGACATCAAACGATGATCGTAGAAAAGTTCCGGCGTAAACAAAATCCCGGCTCAGATCGACATCGGCAACTTCATTCTCAAAAAAATTCAATATGATGGAATCAATAAATTGCGGATCTTGTGGGTTTGATATATCAAACAATGTTGTGCCTTCAATTCCTTCCGCAATAGCCAGTAAATTTCCCTCACCATCCACTCCATTAAAGAAATCGATGTTTTCTACAAATTGAACGATCTGCATATTCGATAAGTCTGAAATGTCTATAATATTTAAGCCAAAATCATCCGTAACATAGAGAAATTCTCCACTGGCATAAAAGTCGGTAACAAATTGCTCAAATGTAAGAGTATCATTAATTTGCAATTTGTTATCGCTGGTGAGTTCTGTTGAGAGCAGGCGGCCTTCTTCTATACCCAATAAAAAATTATTCGCTCTCGTGTCTACAAATTTCACAATTTCACTAGGGTCTTCAGCGCTGGTTTGAAGATTATGCAAGGTAATAGGCGAGTTTTTGTCTGAAATATCAACGATCAACAAGTTTGGGTTGTCCCGATTTTCCAAACCCAATACTGCAATGTTGCCCAAAACACCTACTGCTGATACTGGGGTATCGGTTGAGATTTGGCCCGCCAGTGATGGGTTGCCTCCATTCGAGATATCGTAAATTCGAACCCCCTCACTTTCAGCGACATACAAAAATGGATCGTCCAGAAAAAAACTTCGGCCATCCAACTCAAAACTTTGGATGGGTTCAAGCGGGTCGGGTTGTTGCGCCAAAGTATCCATTAGACCCATCAAAGATAAAACACTTATAAGCAATATTTTCCCAAACAAACGTGTCATGATTATCCTCCACAAATGTTAAATAAATTGAATGCAGTAAATTAAATATCCTGCGTATTTGCCAATTGTTTGATTTGATCGAATGGCAAGTCAAGCGTATCGCCTACTGTGATTCCATGTTTTTCAAACCAGCCTTGATTCATTTCAAGCGCATAAAGGCATTTGTACCTGGAGTTGTAGTGCTGCAGCGGTTCCAGCGGATTCGAAGGCGGGTCCATCTTTTCGATATTGCTAATGGTCCCGTCTTCTTTCATGTAGGCGATCGACAGGGGGATCTTTGTGTTTTTCATCCAAAAATGCATATAACGCGGTTCTGTATAGACAAACAGCATCCCATGATTCTCCGGCATCGATTCGCGGTACATTAATCCCTGGCTTTGTTCACGCTGTGTGACAGCCACTTCGATTTCTACCGGCACGCCTTTGATTTCGAATTCCATAGTTCGCAACGGACCTAGCGCTCCAGGCGGCATAGAATGTTTCTGTACAGCATCCGGCTCGCTGCACCCATTCATCCAAACCACACAAAAAAGGCTTATCAGTAAATATAATTGAAATTGAAAATTTGTCATTTTTATCGATCGATTCAGATTTTTGGTGGATACAAGATGTTCATCATGGTTTGCGCCCGTTGGCCGTAGGTCCCATTTTCCAACACGTGCTTTTGTCCGGCTCGCGCAATGGCTTCGCGTTCTTTGGGGTGCTCCAAATAATACTCGGTTTTTTCTTTCAGTTCTTGGGGAGTTCGAAAACAATCCAAATGAGTCCCAATTTCGAATTCCTCTTCAAGCGCCGGGCGGTACTCACTGAGCAGAAATCCCCCCGCCGCAAGCGCGTCGTAGTTTCTTGGGTTGCTTGAATTCACACATTGAACGTGATACACATTCACATTGATGTGCGAATGATAATAAACACCGGGCAATTCTTTCCGGTAGTGCGGCGTTTGGCCGCTGTAACAGGCTGTTAGTTCTGAGGCCCATTCGAAATTCGCCCATTCTTCTGTGCCATAGGTAGAAAGACCTTGACCGGCCACGGCTTTCAAAAATTTCAATCGCAGCAAGTATGTGGCTTTTTCTTCCAAATACAACACCACAAAGCCCGAAAAGGGCAATCGCTCTGGGCCCGAAGTTTGCTCGTAGCGCTCTTCTAATGAGCGGGAAGGCTCAGCAAGATAATCTTCTACAATGCCATCCAATATTTCAACGAATTCGGGATCGCGGTTGAGCCAATAATTGCGAACCTCTTGAAAGCGCGAAGCAGCCAAAGCGCCTACAAAACTTACCGGCGGTCCCTTGCGATTGGGCCAGGCGGCATCTGGCGCGCATTCGGGCAGTGGATCAATCCCGGCGGCATTGGGCAAATAATAGCCTTCTTTACCGCTCAATTCTTTCAAATAGGGTAGGTAACTTGGATCAAAACTGAAGATAAAATCGGTAGCTTCGAGTTCTTCTGCTGTGGTCTCCACCCGCTTGGGGTTATCCAAAAACCATAATACTTTCTTGATGGGATAATTGGACAAAATATGATACCCTTCGGGTGATAAGGTGTTCCGGTTCATCCAAAAGAGCACATCAGGGTAGTGCTCGCGGGTATACACCAGCCAGATGTATGGATTCAAAAAATTGAACAAGCGCTGGTTGCAGGTAAAACGGGCATATTCACACCCTTGATTCGATAAACCACTTTCGATCGAATCAGCCAAATAGTCATGCTCAGGGTTCACCAAAACCACTTTGGTTTTGTGGTTGGGATCATTTTGAATTTGCTTGTAATGCGCTTTCAGTTCATCCAAATACTCTTTGGAAGCATTATTTACCGTTTGTGAAAGATGTGTTAGAACCTGCCGCAATTGCCCCATCAACTGTTTTTCTTCATCATTTTCGTTGCAGCCGCACATCACGCTGGTTTGAGGGAGAATAGAGACTGGATTCATGCGAACGAATTCATGGGCTGCCTCAACTGGTTTTTCATTTAGCAAAAGAATAACCCGGTCTGAGCGCAGCAAATCCGTCCAATCAAAGCGTTTGATCGATTCGACGAACAGGTCGATGCGGTCTTCGATCAGCAGCATGCGCTGGGCATTTCGGCCTTTGCGCAAATTGGGGTAAAGCGTAAAAGCAAAATAACCCAGAGAGGGCCGAAATAGAATAAACTGCTGCTGGGTGTTCCATCCCGAATCTTGAATCACCTTTTGCGCATGCTCCCAAGGGCTTTGAGGGCCGTGAATCCAATGATTGTATGCTTCATCGTTTGATTGAAATTTGCAGGTATAATAGTTTTCACCTTCAAGTTCGAATGTATACGGCGAGGGCTGACCTGCAACAGAAGTAATCATCGAACTATATTGAGGATAGACTTGGTTTAGAAGGGTCAGATTCTGCTGAAAAATCTCTTGTGAAACAGGTGAATTCATAGGTCCCGGTTTGTCATTTTGGTTTCATCATACTAATATCTAAATGAAAAACAATCAACTCAATTTCATAAGGAACAAAAATTTGTTGCAAAAATTAAATCTGCTTATCAGGAAGAGACGATAAAATATGAAATCTATTTATCTAAGCCTACTATTTGTATTAATCATTGTTACGGCGTGTCCACTCTTCGCCCAAGAGGATGTTGAGGATGTGGATTTGAAAGTGATCGAGAGTTATGTGGTGCATTGCAAAGATATTGCCGCAATGCGCCAGGCGCAGCAGCAAGGAGTGTTGATTTTTGAATACAAAGGCCGGTATTTCGTAAATCTGGGCGAGAAGTACGAAGGGGTCAATACTCTGGAAAAAGCGGTTTGGCTGCGGCAGCAAAAAGGCCTTCCCCTGCCAAGTGAAAAGCAGACACAAGCCGAAATGGAAAGCACTGGCGCCTTTTACAATCCTCAGTTGATGCTTTTCCCCTTTACAGATCTCTCGCCCCAAAAAGAGATGCTGTTTACCTTGCCCGGCAGCAAGCAAATTCCCACTTCCAAAATCATGATTCACCCCAGCCCCTTTGTCTACAATGAAGTTAAATTCGCCCCCATCGATTTGTCCAAAAGCCTGCAAAAACTCAAGGCGATGGGAAAAAATGTACCCAATTCTCAAAACTTGCCTGATGATTTACAAAATCAAAAACAATTTGCGGTAACCGGCAAAATCGCTCCTCAACCCAGCATTCAATTGGATCACAACCAACTGACCTATTGGGTAGGGGCCTCAGTGATTGACGGCGAAGGCAATACGATATGGAAAAGCTATGGCGATGTACAGGCCGATTTGGGTTTTAAAATCATTCAACTAATTCCCCAAACAAGTCAAAAACCGCAGTTCCTTCTGTTGTTTACCCTGGCAAAAGGGACAATCCAAGAAATGCTAAGACCCAAAGCGAGCCTGCCCGAGATGGACGCCAGCGGTTTTGAATACCACATCTTAAATTCAATCGCGTTAGAAATTGGGCAAGACTGGTTCCCCCCCATCGACAAAGCGACGGACGAAGAATATCAAAAGATGATGAAAGAGATAAACAAAAAACCGAAACTCAAACAGTAAATAACTATACGAAGGATGTTTATGTTTTTTGAAGCCAAGACATCCACTTCTATTCTATCAAGGAGTAACCATTTAGCTATCTGAAAAATTTTTTATTTCGCCCTTACAGGACTAGGGGTTTTGTGTTTCTTTTTTCCAGGGGCGATTGCCCCTGGCTATCATATGG
>CAZEZQ010000528.1:0-4733 GCA_964516245.1 uncultured bacterium
CAAATCAACGCATTCCCGTTTAAATTCAATTGTTTCAACAGTGATGTTCCCTTAATAGAATCCCTATGTGAGCGATTACTCAATCTCATAAATCCTTCCGTACTTGACCATTCCTGTCACCACTAGGAAAATATAACTTTACACTTCTTCAAATATTTTAGGGAAAGTGCGAATAAAATAGGTTATGAATGGGATATTACTATTCTTCTTTTCTCTCATCTTGAGTTTGTTGCCACAAGTGGTGCATGCACAATCTCTCTCTCAACAAGCCATTGATTTGATCAACAGCAAATGCCTTACCTGTCATGGCGAAGATCCCAATTTGATCATGTCGATGTTAGACATGTCCAACCGCAAAGGTTTGTTAAAAGGGGGCCTATCCGAAAAACCCGCATTGGTCCCCGGCAAGCCGGAAGACAGCCTAATGGTGGAAGCCATTACTTGGGAAAACCCCAAATTGCAAATGCCGCCCCAAGAAAAAGACCGGCTGAGCGATGAAGAAGTTGAACTAATTCGCCAGTGGATCGCCAAAGGGGCACAGTGGCCAAAACCGCAAGAAACAGACGAAGATTCCAATTGGAATTCCGACTCAAGCGGCGGGGTGAAGGTGCGAACCAGCGGTGGCCGCAGCGAATCATGGAGCAAACGCAAGTACGAACCAGAAAACTTGTGGGCCTACCGGCCGGTTCAACGCTATGAAGTGCCAGAAATCGAAAACGAAGACGTCCCCATTAACAACGAAATTGATGCCTTTGTGCAGCAGAAACTGAACAAAAATGGATTAAAACCGGCTCCCAAAGCAGACAAATTGACCCTCTTACGGCGGGCAACGATGGATCTAACCGGTCTGCCACCCACTCCGGAACAAGTTGAAGCCTTTTTGTTAGATGAATCACCGGATGCCTTCGAAAAAATGATTGGCCGGCTCCTCAACAGCCCACGTTACGGCGAACAGATGGCGCGGCATTGGTTGGATGTGGTGCGCTATGCCGACACCAGTGGATTCTCCAACGACTTTGAACGCCCCAATGCTTGGCGCTATCGCGATTATGCCATCCGCAGTTTCAACGAAGACAAACCCTATGATGAATTTATCCGCGAACAAATCGCGGGTGACGAATACAAACCAGAAGACCCCGAAAGTTTGATTGCGGTTGGTTATCTACGCATGGGGCCTTGGGAACATACAGCCATGAGCGTGGAAACCGTAACCCGCCAGCAATACCTGAATGATGCCACACACAACGTGGGCCAAACCTTTCTAGCCCAGGGATTGCGTTGCGCCCGCTGCCACGACCATAAGTTTGATCCCATCCCCACCAAAGATTTCTATCGCATACAAGCCTGCTTTGCGTCGGTGCAATTTGCCGACCGTGAAGTGCCATACCTGCCTGAAGAAAATATTTCTCACTTTGACGAACGCAAAAAAATTACAAAAGCCAGATTGGATGATGCGCGTGAATCAGTACAAAAATACCGAAAAAAACACAATCAAGCTGTGAAAGAATTTCTAAACGAAAAAGGGGTGGAAAAAGTTTCAGAACTCCCCAAAGACATGCAGCCGGAACCGCATTACGGCCTCACCTCTTTAGAACGAAGTTTACAGAAAGTAGCACGTAAACGTGAAGATTACTTCGAGCGTGAAATGAAGCGCTATGATCCTTACGCATTCAGTGTTTACAGTGGCTCGCCAAGAAAATATGTCTCCAATCGTGATATCCATCTCATGCCCAAGCCCGAAGAACGAATGGGAAAGGTGCAATCCATCCATATCCTGGAAGGCGGTTCTTTAGAAGCCCCAGCGGAAGAAGTAACGCCCGGCGTGCTCACAGCGGTATACAATTCGAACGATTTTGTTGAGCCTTCAGCGTGGAACACCATACCTCAAAGAATGAATGGACGCCGCCTGGCCCTGGCGAATTGGATCGCCAGCCCCAACAACACATTGACTGCCCGGGTGATTGTCAATCGAATTTGGCAGCATCATTTTGGCGAAAACGGCATCGTGAAAACTCCCAATAATTTCGGCAAGATGGGTGGCAAACCCACTCATCCAAAATTGCTCGATTATCTGGCCACTTGGTTTATCGAACACGGATGGTCAATCAAGAAATTGCACAAAAAGATCATGATGACGGCTGCCTACCAGCGCAGCAGCCAGCACCCCAATCGAGAAAAAGTTGATGAGGCCGACTCCAAAAACGATTATCTCTCTTATTACCCGGTTCGCCGGTTGGCGGCAGAAGAAATTCGTGACAGCATGCTGGCAATAAGCGGAGAATTAAATCCTGAAATGGGTGGGCCGGGTGTGTACCCCGAAATTAATTGGGAAGTGGCGCTGCAGCCCCGGCATATCATGGGTAGTGTCGCCCCAGCCTATCAGCCTTCTATCAAACCAGAACAACGGCACCGGCGTACGATTTACGCGTTTCGTTACCGCACCTTGCCCGACCCCATGCTCGAAGTCTTCAACCGGCCAGGCAGCGATACGTCCTGTCCCCGGCGCGATGAAACCACGGTTACACCGCAAGTGTTTGCGCTGTTTAACAGTCAATTCTCACACGGCCGCGCTTTGGCTTTGGCTGATCGGCTGCAAGAAGAATGCGAAACATTCGATAAACAAATTGACCACGCCTTTCAATTGATCTACAACAGAAAAGCCAGCGAAAAAGAAATCGCTATGTGCCGCAAGCATTACGAGGATATGCTGAATCTTCATTCCAATTTTGACCCTACTCCCGTCCCAGTACCCAAAAAAGTAAAACGTGAGATGGTGGAAGAATTGACGGGTGAACCATTCGAGTTTGTGGAAGAGTTGGATTCAATGGACAAATTTATTCCCGACTTAAAACCTTGGGATGTAGGCGCAAAAACAAGGGCCTTATCCGAAATTTGTTTGGTCTTATTCAACTCAAACGAGTTTCTATATTTAAGGTAGGATGGGTCACGTTTTTTGACCCATCATGATCCTCGATGGGCTACGCGAATCAAAACAGATGATTCGCTTTTAGAGAAGTAGGATGGGTCACGTTTTTTGACCCATCAATCAAAACTTATGATGAAAAAGGGCGAGCTACACAAATTCGCCGTTCAGAATTCGCGTAGCCCATCATCAATCATCAGATATTATAGATGTAGGATGGGCTAAAAGCGAATTCGCCGTTCAGAATTCGCGTAGCCCATCATGACTCTACAAGGAAAGCATTATGAATAAAAAATACCGATCCGCATGCACCGACTTCCAACCCTTACGCCGTGATTTTTTATACGGCTTAGGCGCAACCATTGGAACCATCGCCTTCAATTCGTTGCTGTGGGCAGAAGAACAGCGCAAGAATCCACTGGCGCCACAGCCACCGCATCACAAATCCAAGGCCAAGTCGTGCATCTTTTTGTTTATGGAAGGCGGCCCCAGCCATATCGATACCTTCGATCCAAAACCCAAACTCCGTGAATTGCATCTCGAAGAGTTCAACCGCCAAGATAAATTCGCCTCGGCTATGGCCAGTGGCAAACGCTACTACATCCAAAGCCCATTTGGGTTCCGCAAGGCAGGAAAATCGGGAATTGAAATTTGCGAACATTTTGAAAACTTGGCAGAGGTGGTGGATGACATCTGCTTTTATCGCGGTTGCGTGGGCGAGTCGATCAACCATCCCACCGCCTGCTATCACATGAACACCGGCAACCGATTCGGCGGCGACCCGGCAATGGGGGCATGGGTCACCTATGGCCTGGGAACAGAAAATCAAAACCTGCCTGCGTTTGTAGTGTTGCCCGAAGTGAACTATCCCCAAGGCGGAGCGGCGAATTGGTCCAATGGTTTTCTCCCAGCTCATTACCAAGGCACAGCCCTGCGCTCGAAAGGTTCTCCCATTTTGGATTTGCATCCACCCGATCACGTCTCTCCCGAAGTCCAGCGCAAAAACTTGGATCTGTTGGAAAAACTCAACCAGCAGGATATGGAACACTATCCCCATCACAGCGATTTGGCGGCGCGTATGGAATCCTATGAGTTGGCATTTCGCATGCAAACCGAAGTCCCTGAAATATTGGATATTGCGGGCGAATCTGAGTCTACCAAACAATTATACGGTCTCGACAAAGTGCATTCAGAAAGCTTCGGTAAGCGTTGTCTCTTGGCGCGCAAACTCATTGAAAATGGAGTACGATTCGTTCAACTCTATGCCGGTGGATGGGATTCCCATGATTACCTCGAGAAATCGCATTCCGCCCGTATCCGTTCGGTCGATCAACCCATTGCGGGCTTGATCAAAGATTTAAAACAACGCGGCATGCTCGAAGACACGCTGATTATCTGGGCGGGTGAATTTGGCCGCTCCCCAGATAACGGCATGCGCGGCGGCGTCCACACAGCCGGACGCGACCACAACAACAAAGCCATGTCAATCTGGTTCGCGGGTGGTGGAGTCAACGCCGGCCATGTTATCGGCGCAACAGATGAGTTGGGCCAAGAAGCAGTTGAATGTGTCCATCCAATCCAAGATTTGCATGTCACCATTTTGCATCTATTGGGCCTAAAAGACAGCAAACTCACCTATTTTCACGAAGGCCGCTACAAACAAATCTCCCAAACCGGCGGTAACTTGATCCCAGAATTGCTAGCATAGTGTGCCACACTACTTCTGTTCGTTATCAGGGGAGGGCGAGGCTCTCACCGAGCCTTTTGCTTTTATCAGGAGGGCGAGGCTCCTGCCGAGCCGGAATGCTCC
>CAZEZQ010000529.1:0-4031 GCA_964516245.1 uncultured bacterium
TGCATATCAAAGTCATATTGTTGGGCCCAACCGGGCTGCGGTTCGGGCATTTGGGCAAGAATTAAAAAATCCCCCGCTTTTTTGACCGCTTTCATATAGCGGTCCTCCTGATAAATCCGGCCGGCCAATAACAGTGTGTCAATCACATCGCTCATCAATTTGTCGTTGATGGTATACAACCGCCAGTGTTGTTTGATTCGGGGGTAATTGCCGTCATCCCGATACCTGGCTTTTTTTACAGGATACTCACTTGGATCGACCGGTTCTTCGTAAGCATGCGGCCAGCCCCCATTGGGAAACTGGGCATCGAGCAAACTCTGTAATCCATATTGCACCGCGCCGTGGATTTTTTCGTGTTCAAAACCGGTTGTTTCGTCATATCTCATAAGAAAACGCAGGGCCGATTGGGTTTTATCATCATCAAGTGTTGTTGTGTTTCTTGCGTTATCGGATGGTGGACCCTCAGTGCGGTAGGCATACCGTTTTCTGTTATCCGGGTCGAACACGATCCGGTTTGGCCAGCCACCGGAATGCAATTGGCCTTGAACCAATGCCATTGCTGTTTTATGGGCCGCCTTTAGATAATAAGAATCACCTGTGAGTTCATACAAATCGATATATGCTTCACCCACGTATGGAGTGCCGGGCGGTTGGAGCCATGCGGTGGTGGCATCCACTTTGTTTTCCCCTTCACGTTTGGAGAGATCGGCGCTGTACCGCCACACATATCCACCATGAACGGCAACTTCTTCGTTGAAAAATGTTGCTGCTTTTTTCAAAGCACTTTTCACTTCATCTAGGGTAGGTTTGTGATTATCGGCGAATGAAACGGCTATCGGCATCAAAAACAACACGGCTAAAATTTTGAATGTGATCTTTTGAAATATACGGTTTTGATACATTGGTTTTCCTTCCGCATAACATGATTAAGGTTCCAATAAACGACGAACCGGCAAAAAGTCTGATCCATAAAACAGGCACACAATATATAGTAACATGGGCATCTAATCTGCACTTTATGTTGTTGCCGGCGAGGACGCCTGCGCTCCAAAAAAGACTTTTTGCCGAATCGTCATAAACAGAATTGCAAAATATTTGAAAAGCTGCAATGGCACATGCTAAAATGGTTTCATAGTGATTCAATGGTTGAGCGGATGCAAACGATAAACCAGAAAATTCTTCAGAAAGTTACTCATTATGTTTCGAACACAAAATTCAAATCAAAATCCACCTAAACCTGCACAACGAAACGATTCTTCTTGCGCAACGATGATGATTATTTTTTCTTTCAGTGTCTACTTCATGATTCAATGCCCATCAGTTTTTGGTGCTGTTCCCAATCTATCATGGTTTCCCAAAGCACCTGCTCTCCCATTTCCAGAACAAAATGTAGTGATGGTTTCAAATGTTAATGAACTTATGTCTGCGGTTGAAAATGCTCAAACGGGTGAAACCATTGCATTGCAAGACGGGACATATTCCCTACCCCGCTATATCGAAATCTCTGAGGATTCGGTTACGCTGCGAAGCGCATCGGGCAATCGTGAAAATGTTATCATCGATGGGAGCCAAAGCCGGCACGGTGAACTCATCGGCTTTCGGTCGTGCGATGGCGTCACAGTGGCGGACCTGACGATTCAAAACATTCAATGGAACGGATTTAAAATCAATGCCGAAGACAACGTGCAAAACCTCACATTATACAATTGCGTGATTCATAACATTTGGCAGCGGGGCGTGAAATCGGTTCGCGTGCCGGAACAAAATCGAGAAGATATCCGGCCCAAGAATGTTAAAATTCAATACTGCCTTTTTTACAACGATCACCCGAAACGCTTCGAGGATGACCCAAAAGACACACCGGAGAATTTCGATGGCAACTATATCGGTGGTATCGACGCCATGTATCCCAAACAGTGGACGATCAGTGACAATGTGTTTCTCGGGATACAGGGCCGTACCCGAGAAGGGCGTGGCTGTGTTTTCCTTTGGCATCATGCGGAAGATTGCGTTGTCGAGCGGAACATCATCATCGAATGCGATGTGGGCATCGCTTTGGGTAATTCCAGCGGGATTGGTGAAAACCAAAGTTCTGTACATGGAACCAACATGATCGTTCGCAACAATTTCATTACCCGAACACCCGAATCAGGCATCCTGGCCGATTACACTCAAGACTGCCAGATCGTCAATAATACTGTGTTTGATCCCAACAACCGTATGAACCGCCTGCTGCGAATCGTGCACGACAATGAGGGATTATTCGTAGCCAACAATTTAATCAGTAGTCCTGGGATATCCGTTGAAACCGACGATGCAATTCAGTTAAAAAACAATCTCATTGGTGATTATAGGAGTTATTTTCAAGATGTTGATAATGGCAATTTACACCTACTTTCGAATGCCGAGCGTGCCATCGGACAGGGGATCGAGTTAGAATCTGTACAATACGATATCGATGGCGAATCGAGAGTTATTCCGTTTGACATCGGGGCGGATGAGCTAAAAATGAAAAATGCGGTGAACAAGCAACCATGAAACATTGGATATTTTGGTTACTCTTATTTACGGTAGTAATTGTGCCTTGCACTCAATCGCGGGTCTTGTGTCCACGAGTGGTGAGTGAGCACACGGCTGATATGAGCGATTGGGAGCGGTTTCGCAATTATCATCAATGGAAAGACAAAAGCGGTCGCGAGTTGGCTTTAGCGATTTGGAAGTATTTGAGCGATTACGAAACCGGGGTCTATCATTTCAACGAAATTCTCGAAGGAGATGACCCATTTAATGAATATGCCACGGTTCGCGACCCTCAAAAGATCCTTAATATATACAACATGGGTTACTGCGGGATTTTCGGGCCGGTTTTGGACGGGGTGTTTCAAAATATCGGGTTTGAGAATGGCCGGTCGTTTGGGATTGATTTGTGGAACCACTGCGCCACCGAACTGTGGTACGGCAACGAGTGGCATTATTTTGATCTCGATGTGCGCGGTGTATTGCTGGATAAAAACGGTGAAGTGATTAGCTTAAATGAAGCGCAAAGCAATCGTGAATTATGGGTGAATCCTCCTGTTTCGATTCAGCCGTTTTTCCCCAATGTTTCAAACAAAGATGAAGTATTTGAAATTTACCGTGACAGCCAGGTTAATTACAACTACCGCTGGTTTGAAGGCAGCCACACCATGGATATCGTCTTGCGCCAGGGGGAATCTTTTTCGCGCTGGTGGAATCCGCAGGGTGGCCGTTGGCACCATCACCCCATGTACAATCAGATCCCCTGGTTGAAGAAATTGATCGAAAGCGAACCCAAAGGGATGAAGCCCAATCACCGCCATTTCACCCGTTGGAATCATGGCAACGGAACGTTTCACTACGCTCCAAATTTTAAACAAGGTTCGAGCGATTTCAAAGATGGTGTACTTTCTTCTACTAACCTCCAACCGGGTGAGCAGGGATTGGAATTCATCTACGATGGCAAAGCGGAAGCAGTTTTCGAGATATTCACCCCCTATATTATTGTGGCCAAAGTCAATGATATCGAAGACTTGTCGGATGATACTGAAGCTTCGCTCATTACCTTAGAATCAAACAGAGAGATTGAATTTTCTATATCACTGAATCACGGCCATACTTGGGAACAAATTGCAAATGTTACCCCTTCAGAAAAACTAACTATTGATCTTACTCAGTGGGTGAAAGGCACTTATGGGTATCAGCTGAAACTTGCTATGAGTGGCAAAAAAGGCGAAAACGCTCTTCAATCAATGAGTATCGACACCTGGGTGCAAGTCGCGCCGATCAGCTTGCCAAGATTAAAACAAGGCATTAATCATTTGCGCTATGCCATAGGTGACCGGTATGGGAAGCATACTGAACCGGTTCTCATTACACCCAACACAGCCAATCCAAATGAACTTAAACATTATTTCACAAAGATGCCTGAGGATTATGATCCAGAACGGCATACCAGCCGCATTCGCGGTGTGGCGGTGATGCATCTGCAGGCACCAGGAAGGAAAGAAATTGAC
>CAZEZQ010000529.1:4041-4731 GCA_964516245.1 uncultured bacterium
GTTCAGTGTGGGGGCAACCTTCCGCACCCATCAAGGAGAAGCGGCCAAACAAACCAACAACCGCATTTCATATTCAGTCAACCAGGCAAATGATTTTCAGGAAGTATACCGCGCTTCGGTTCCCACCTGGGCCAATCATTGGCGTTACAATTGGGATACCGATATACAACTGAACGAACCGGCAAAAGATGTATATGTGAAATACATCGGCGACCCCGCCCTCAATACGGTTCGTGCCTGTTTGCATGTTTTGCCGCAGCAGCTGCCAAAGCAGAATGTCTCCATTACTCACGGCTACAAAATCAACGATCAACTTCAAACCAAGACGTTCCACTTGGAACACCCTGATGAATACACCATCGAATGTGAAGAAGAACCGGAAAACGTCTTCATCAAAATTGCCGTGCCTTCTGATGGCTCTTAATCCAATAAATTTATATTGAATGTTGCATGTATGGTGTACATTCAAATCTCAATAGACCCTCCATTCATCATTTCACAGAGAATTTCAAGCTGACAGATATTTCATTTGGGAATGATAATGAAACAAATATTGCACTTTTAATTTTTATCTTGCTTTTCATGTAACCATTTAGCCATCTGAAAACATTTTTATTTACAGGGCTAGGGGTTTTGTGTTTCTTTTTTCCAGGGGCGATTGCTCCTGGCTATCATATGGCGCCCCCGTTG
>CAZEZQ010000530.1:0-4725 GCA_964516245.1 uncultured bacterium
ACAAAATTACCCGCCGGCCAATCGATTACAACAATTTCTTCACACAGAACAAAACCATGCGCCCAATCAGCGAGATCATTGCTGAATATTACCTTGAATTTAAAGTGATTGATCAACCGGGAGTGATGGCGAAAATTACGGGGATTTTGGGCGATCAAGGCATTAGTATACTTTCTGTTTTGCAAACCGAAACAGGCCAACAGAAAGTCCCCATTGTGATTATGACCCATGAGGCGCGTGAGGGGGATGTTACAAACGCATTAAGCAAAATCGAAGAATTTGATTTTGTGTTAGAAAAGCCGAAATTGATCCGTATAGAAAAGATAGAATCGAATGGATAGGAAGCGCACTAAGGAGAGCAAAAAACTGTGAAATACATTATATCGATACCCGATGGAGCTTCCGACATATTGTCTGCTTACCCGGATGGGAATACTCCAATGCGGGTTTCAGACACGCCGACATTGGATGAAATGGCCAATTACGGGCAGGTTGGGTGGGCAAAGACTGTGCCCAATCATTTGCCTCCGGGGAGTGATGTCGCATGCCTGTCGATTTTTGGTTATAACCCAGGTGAAGTGTACACCGGACGGGCTCCTCTAGAGGCTGCCAGCATGGGGATTGCTTTAGAGAATCTCTACGCCTATCGCTGCAATCTCGTTACTGTTGAAGATGGCAGAATGAAAGAATTCACCGCGGGGCATATTTCCACCGAAGAAGCTGGACAACTTATAGACTCGTTGAATAAAGAATTGGCCGGAGAAGAAATAACGTTTTATACCGGGGTTCAATACCGCCATATTATGACAACCGTTCCGAAATACGGGAATTTAAACTCTACCCCCCCTCACGATATATTGGACCAAGAAATTGAACCCCATTTGCCCAGCGGGCCTTCTGAAGAAATGATTCGCGGTCTCATGGAGCGTTCCCGAAAGGTTTTTGAGGGGCACCCTGTGAATCAAAAGCGTATTTCAGAGGGAAAACCTCCCGCGACTCAAATTTGGCTATGGGGCCAGGGAACCGCCCCTGCATTGCAAACATACGAGAATCGCTGCGGGAAGCATGGTGGAGTGATTTCTGCCGTTGATTTAATTAAAGGGATTGGCCGTTTGGCTGGATTGAATGTAATCGAAGTTGAAGGAGCAACTGGCTTGCCCGATACCAATTATGAAGGCAAAGCCCAGGCGGCGTTGGATGAATTGCGACAGCATGATTTTGTATTAATTCATGTGGAAGCAACTGATGAAATGGGGCATGCGGGGGATGAGCAGCGCAAGACAAAAGCCATGACAGATTTCGATCAGAGATTGATGAAGATTGTCATCGATGGTTTGCGCTCAGCGAATGAAGAGTTTCGAATCGTATTGCTGCCCGACCACCCAACTCCTATATCCATCCGCACTCATGTGAACGAACCGGTGCCGTTTTTATTGTACGATAGCCGCAGGCATTCAAAACAGGGGGATACAGGATATTCAGAATGGGGAGTTCGTGAGCGTACGGACCGGGTTGTTTGGGGATACCGTTTGCTCGATGTGCTGTGCGAAACGGTTGATTTGGATGATCCAAGTTTAATTCCAAACTAAAGTGGATGGGTAAAGGCATCATGGGAGTCATTGTTCAAAAATTTGGTGGTACCTCTGTAGGTGACACAACCAAGATTATCAATGTGGCCAAAAAGGCCATTCTCGCCAAAGAAGCAGGCAATAACATCGTTGTTGTAGTTTCGGCCATGGCGGGCGAGACAGACCGGCTATTGTCGTTGGCGGATGAAATTGATCCAGCCGGGTCACCGCGTGAACGCGATATGTTGGTGTCTACGGGAGAGCAGGTGACCATTGCATTGCTTTCAATGGCGGTTCATAAATTAGGTTATTCTGCCGTTTCCTATACGGGGCCACAAATTGGTATTCGTACAGACAGTGGTTTTAGTAAAGCCAAAATTACCAGTATTGATACTTCAAAATTCGATGATGCGTTCAAAAAAGGCGAAATCGTTGTTGTCGCTGGATTTCAGGGAGTAAGTGAAACCCAGGAAATCACAACATTGGGGCGTGGGGGTTCTGATACAACGGCAGTGGCGATTGCCGCTGTGTTAAAAGCAGATCGTTGTGATATTTTTACAGATGTGGACGGAGTGTATGCTGCGGACCCGCGAATTGTGCCGCGCGTGAAGAAAATTCCCGCTTTGGCGTATGAAGAAACTTTGGAGATGGCTTCGTCTGGCGCCAAAGTATTGCATTCCCGCTCGGTTCAATTCGCCGCCAAATACCGAGTCCCGTTACAAGTATTGTCAAGTTTTGAAGACAAACCCGGCACAATGATCACCCAGGAGGTTGATGTCATGGAAGATGTAGTCGTCAATGCGGTAACACACAATGTTAAAGAAGCCAAACTTACCATTAGCGGGATCGCGGATGAGCCGGGAACCGCGGCCAAATTATTCAAAATGCTGGCCGAACACAATATTAATGTGGATATGATTGTACAAAATGTTGGAGAAAACGGTTTGGCTGATATATCATGTACGGTAGAGAGAACAGATTTGCCCTATATCAAGAAACATGAGAAGGGAATTAAGGATACAATAAATGCTCAAAAAATCACTTATGATGACAAAATAGCCAAAATTTCAATCATCGGCGTTGGAATGAGGAACCACACAGGTGTTGCGGCGCGAATGTTTAATCGTTTGGCTGAAAAAGGGATAAATATTTTAATGATAAGCACTTCTGAGATTCGAATCTCCAGTGTGATTCATGAAGATTATACAGAACTGGCAGTTCGGATTCTTTGTGAAGAATTCGAATTGGAAACACTTGAACCTCAAACATCCATTTAGTACCGGCATCTCAGCCAAGATGAACCGGCAAAAAGTCTGATCTAGAAAACGACCATATAATATATAGTAACGCAGATATTTAATCTGCACTTTATGTTGTTGCAGGCGAGGACGCCCACCAAGGCGCGTCTATGACCTGCGCTCCAAAAAAGACTTTTTGCCGAATCGTCAGCCAAGAGATTTCGTTATTGTTTTATCAAGAATTGGCTGAAAACTGGTCCCCGTTCTCAGTGTCTAGCAATAAAAGACTAAATTCTGCCTATTCCAAGCAATGGTTAGATAGGAGAGATATGTTTAAGCGAGTCACGATTCTATTTTGGATTGCTCTTTGTTTTTGTATAGCAATTGGTGAATCATTGGCATTGGATAAGCCCAATGAAACTACAAAATGTTTTGTCGTGCTGAATGAGAAACCCGTATTGGCTGTTTTCCGCGAACGCAGGCAAGAGAATAAGTTTCAAACGCGGCGTTCTTTGTTGTTTCACCCTCAAGCACAGGATTACAAAAGCCGGCTTGAACAGCAACAAGACCGTGTCGCGGCGAAATTACAAGCGATTGATCCTTCGGTTAAGATATTGCGGCGTCATGTTCATTTGGTAAACGTGATGACTGTGGAAGCGGATCCATCCCGAATTCGTGAGTTTGCCACTATCCAAGAGGTGGAGTATACAGCGCCAGTATTAAAATATTACACTCAGTTAAGTGAAAGCGGGCCGCTGATGAATCTCTCAGGGGCTTGGGAAAACTTCAACCAAGGTGAAACCGCAGGAGAAGGCATTTTAATTGGCATTGTTGATACGGGAATCGATCCCACTCATCCAATGTTTCGTGACGATAGTTTTGAGATGCCGGAAGGTTTTCCACTAGGGGAAGTGGAATTCACTAACAACAAAATCATCGTAGCCCGTTCTTTCGAAGTGGAAAATCAGCAATTCGATGTTCCCCCTTTGGATTCAAGAGGCCATGGTACCAGTGTGGCTTCTGTGGCTGCAGGGAATTTGAATGTGGAAAGTCCGGCAGGGACGCTCTTCGGCGTGGCGCCCCGTGCATTTTTGGGAAATTATAAAGTTTTTACCAGCCCCAATGGAGCCAGTGATGGGGACCGCCTGTTGGCTGGAATCGAACAAGCGGTGATGGATGGTGTGGATGTTATTAATCTCAGTTTGGGGATTGAAACCTATGTGGACCCTCAGCATGATCCTCTTAATCAAGCCATTCGAGAGGCTGTCAGTCAAGGGATTGTGGTTGTGGTCGCAGCGGGAAACACTGGTGAAGAATATACCACAGGCGCTCCAGCTCATATAGATGAGGTAATTGCAGTAGGTTCGATCACCAATTCACATCAATCGGATGGATCGTTGCCAGAAGCAATGCAAGTCTCGATATCCGGAAGTTCAATCAATAATGTACCAGCAATATTTGGTGTTGATGGAGGCCCCTATATAGAACCGATTTCAGGTGAATTTCCCATAGTCGATGTCGATTTGCTTGATGGCGGCGATATTGGTGGGATAAGTGAGGGGTTGCTGTGCGAACCCATTGATGTGGAGGAACCACTCAATTCGTGGGTATTGGTACAACGGGGAGATTGCACATTTACTGAAAAAGTAAACAATGCTGAACAAATGGGGGCGCTGGGGGTGATCTTTTATGATAATCCTGATGAAAGAGGGGGAATCCCTCTGGTGCCCGACACCCAAATTCCAAGCATAATGCTGCCTCGGGATACGGGATTGCTGATCAAACAAACCATTCAGGAGAACTCCAATGTGATAGTTACTATCGAAAAGCCTCAACGGCCATTAGTTCCTAATCAACTGTCGACATTCAGCAGCATAGGACCGGGGACGCACTTTCTTGTCAAGCCGGATGTAGTCACG
>CAZEZQ010000531.1:0-4714 GCA_964516245.1 uncultured bacterium
GTATGCATAACCAATTAGAACTTCAGAACTTACGTGAATGTTCCATAAGAGCCGGATTAATCGAAATAATAATGTAAACAATTCAAACCACGAATCATTACAATACTATGATTTCTAATCGCCGTTATCCTGGTCATCTCTTTCTTCCTGGCAATTCCGCCGCGGCGGATTCAGACAAAAAACATTCATACTCAAAATTTCCACGCTTGCCTTGTCACCCAAACCAATTACCCTTTAAAATCGATACAATTAATCATCTATGCGATTGAGCCTATTCCATTGTGGGGAGAACGAACGGTGTTGCGTATTAGAAAACCACGATTAACCATTGCTAGTATCTTTTTATCTCTAACCATGGCGGTATTCTCTGTCCCCTCCCAAGCCGCGCCCAAACCGGTTAGTGAAGCAGTGAAAAAACTGCTGCAAAAGATGGAACAACTATCCAAGCAGCAATCTGAACTGCAAAAACAGATTGAACAAGTGTTGGAAGAAGGCGAGTCATCATCACATCAGCCAGGTGAAGGCGGCGTATTTGATCAGGAAATCCGGCCCATTTTCCAAAACAACTGTGTGCAGTGCCACAATGCCAGTTTGTCCAATGGCGAGTTCAACCTCACCACCAAGGCTTCGTTTTTTGAGGGAGGCAAAAGCGGCCAGGCGATCGTGCCTGGAGAGCCAAATGCCAGCCTGCTGGTGCAAATGATCCGCCACGAACAAAAACCTTACATGCCCTTTGGCGGAGACAAACTCCCCGATAACGAAATCAAAACAATCGAAGAGTGGATTCGCAATGGCGCCCAGTGGGCGGGTGATTCAGAGGATTCTTTCAAAATCCATTGGGCGTATGAACCACCCCAAGAACCTGAAATCCCCGAAGGTTCTAATTCTGATTGGGTGCAGAACCCCATCGATGCTTTTGTGCTGGCCAAGTTGGATGAAAAAGGATTGCAACCCAATTCCCGCGCAGACAAACGCACATTGATTCGCCGGCTGTATTTGGATCTCACCGGCTTGCCTCCTTCACCAACAGAAGTCAATCGCTTTTTGCATGACGATAGTCCCAATGCTTATGAGAAAGTTGTGAACCGGCTGCTTGCCTCCCCGCATTATGGCGAGCGCTGGGCCACCCATTGGCTCGACCTGGCCCGCTATGCCGATTCGAATGGCTACGAAAAAGACCGCCAGCGTGAGATGTGGCCTTATCGCGATTATGTGATCGAAGCCTTCAATCAAGATATGCCTTTCGATCAGTTCACTATTGAACAATTGGCGGGCGATCTGCTGCCGGGGTCAACATTAAAGCAAAAAGTCGCCACAGGGTATCACCGCAACACCATGATCAACGAAGAGGGCGGCGTCAATCAAGAAGAATACCGCGTGGCTGCCGTAATCGACCGCACCAACACCACCGCCACGGTTTGGATGGGAACCACATTAGCCTGTGCCCAATGCCACGATCATAAATACGACCCTCTTACACAAAAAGATTATTACCGCTTCATGGCCTTCTTCAACAATACCAAGAAAGAGGTGAAACAATACCAAAGTTTCTCTGCTCTAAGCGATGGTCCGCTCGTCGAAGTGCCCCAAGGCGAACAAAAGCAGATTATCGAAGACATCGAACCCAAAATCGAACGCCTGCAGCAACGGCTTGATCAACAAACCCCTGCTTTGGATGAAGCAATGGCCCAATGGGAAAAGCAGGTGAAACGCGAAGCCATCGATTGGAATATCCTTCAGCCGGAAACCTATCAGTCAGAAAGCGGGGCGGAACTCTCCATTCGAAGAGATTCTTCCATTCTCGCAGGTGGAATCGCTCCCACAACAGATACGTATCATGTCGAAGCCACAGTTGAAACCTTGCCCATCACCGGCATTCGTTTAGATATCCTGCCGGATGGTTCTTTGCCCGAAGGTGGACCGGGGCGTGAAGAGATGGGCCGCTTCACTCTCAGCGAATTTGAAGTGTATGCGGAGCCTCTAAATCGCGAAGGCAAAAAGACCAAACTGCAATTGTTGAATCCCACCGCCGATTGGAAATCGGGTCAAATTAAAGATACTGTCGATGGCAAAACCAACACCGGCTGGGGCAATGGGCTCGATAACATTCGCCCCTTTGAAGCGGTTTATCAAACTCCCAACCTGCACTTGGTAAATGAAAAAGTGAAATTGACCTTTGTATTGAAATCGCACCAAGGCGATGAAGAAATTCCTGGCCGCTTTCGCTTGGCGGTGACTTCAGAAGAAAATCCAATCGCACAAGAAATTCCAGATGATGTCTTTGAAATCATCTTCATCCCGAAAGAAAAACGCAGTGATGATCAGTCTGAAAAATTGGCTGCTTATTTCCGCAGCACCTCCCCACTCCTCGATCCGATTCGTGATGAGATTGCGAAACTCAAAGAGAAATTGCCTGACGATTTACCCACTGTTTTGGTGATGCGCGAACTTGAAGAACCCCGCCAAACTCATGTCTTTGATGGCGGCAGCTATCTTAATCCAACAGAACCCGTTCAACCGCAAATCCCAGCAGTCTTTGGAAATCTCCCTCCGCAAGAAGGGTGTTACAATCGGTTGGACTTGGTTCAATGGTTAGTTGATGAAGAGAATCCGCTCACGGCGCGGGTGTTTGTCAATCGCATTTGGGAGCAAATTTTCGGTTATGGGATTGTCAAAACCGTTGAAGATTTTGGAACCCGCGGCGAACTACCCGTGAATCAAAAACTACTTGATTGGCTGGCGCTGCATTTTATGGAAAGCAATTGGAGCCTGAAATCACTGCTCTATACCATTGTTACCTCTTCAACCTATCAGCAAGATTCATCTGTCACCGAGAAGAAGTTAGAGGTTGATCCCGAAAACCGCTATCTCTCGCGGGGACCGCGATTTCGCCTGCGGGCTGAATTCATTCGCGACAATGCCTTAGCGATCAGTGGGTTGCTCGAACCGGATATTGGCGGGCCCAGCGTGTTCCCCTATCAGCCGGATGGCATCTGGCAAATGCCCTACAGCAACGCCAAGTGGGTGATGAGCGATGATGGCGATCAATACCGGCGCGGGTTGTACACCCATTGGCAGCGCACGGCTACGTACCCCATGTATGTGAACTTCGACGCTCCCAGCCGTGAGGGGGTCTGCACCCGCCGCATTCACACCAATACCCCGTTGCAGGCGCTTAATCTGCTTAACGATCCAGCCTATTTTGAAATGGCCAAGGCGCTTGCCAAGCGCATGGTAGAAGAATGGAGCGGCAGCGTTGAAGAACGGCTGCGCTACGGGTTCCGCTTGTGCACGTCGCGCAGCCCCGGCGTGGAAGAATTGAACGATCTGAAATCGTTTTATGATAAAGAATTAAGCAACTATCAAGAGAATCAGAGCCAGGCGCATCAACTATTAGGCGATGCCAAAGCACCTGAGGGCGTTGCTCCCGCAGAAATGGCGGCTTATACCTTAACCGCCAATGTGCTATTGAACTTAGACGAAACCATTACCAAGGGGTGAATAGTGAATCCCAAACAAGAACTACTCAAAGCAATCACACGGCGTCATTTCTTTACGCAATGCGGCATCGGCCTTGGCTCGTTGGGGTTGGCTTCATTACTCAATAAAGACTTATTTGCCGCCAACAAGCCGGATGACCCATTGGCGGTGCGCCAACCGCACTTCGCTCCCAAAGCCAAGCGTATTGTCTATCTGCACATGGCGGGAGCGCCATCGCAACTTGACTTCTTCGACAACAAGCCGCTCTTGCGCAAACACAATGGCGACAATTGCCCTGAAGAACTTTATGAAGACGATCAGTTCGCCTTTATCCGCGGTATACCCAAACTATTGGGTACCCCATACGAGTTTCACAAACATGGTGAATCCGGGCAGGAAATTTCGACACTCTTGCCTCATACCGCCGAAATTGCGGATGACATTTGCATCATCAAATCGCTGTATACCGACCAGTTCAACCATGCCCCGGCGCAGTTGTTTATGCAAACCGGGTTCTTCCAACCGGGGAGGCCCAGCATGGGTTCTTGGATGACCTATGGGCTTGGTTCTGAAAACCAAGACCTGCCGGGATTCGTTGTGCTCGTATCCGAGCGCCAACCCGATGGCGGAAAAGCCTGTTGGAGCAGCGGTTTCTTGCCTAGCGTTTATCAGGGCGTCGAGTTTCGTTCTGAAGGCGACCCGGTCTTGTTTGTATCCAATCCAGATGGAGTGTCGGATCAAACGCGAAAACGCACCATTAATGCGATCAATCAAATTAACCAAAGGCTGCATCAAAAAACCGGTGATCCCGAAATTCTCACTCGAATCTCGCAATACGAACTCGCCTACAAAATGCAGCACAGCATCCCCGAACTCACCGATCTCTCGGACGAACCCGAATCCATCCACGAGATGTACGGCACCGAGCCGGGCAAATCGTCATTTGCCAACAATTGCCTCTTGGCTCGGCGGCTGCTCGAACGCGATGTGCGCTTTGTGCAGCTTTACCATTGGGGCTGGGATTCACACGGCACCGGCAAACACGATGACTTAATGCACAGCCTGCCCCACCGCTGCGGCCAGTGCGACAAAGCCAGCGCCGCATTAGTGAAAGATCTCAAGCAACGGGGGATGCTCGATGACACCCTGGTGATCTGGGGCGGTGAATTCGGCCGCACTCCCATGAACGAAGAGCGCAACGGCTCCACCTTCCTCGGGCGCGACCATCACCCTC
>CAZEZQ010000532.1:0-4712 GCA_964516245.1 uncultured bacterium
TACGTTCGTCAAGTCGTTTCATTGCATTGTTCGCGGCCTGCACGACTGATTCATTCGGGTCCTGCTGCATCGCAACGAGCATCTCAGCAATGGATGCATATTGGGGGTGATCGGGTGATACTATTTTCCCGAGCGCCTTGACCACAGCAGCCCGCACTTCAGAATCTTCATGCTGAAGTTTTTTCGCCAATGCAGTTGCAGCCGGGTCTTTAGTATTGTCCAGCCAGTTTCTGTAGGATGTATTCCCAATCGCTTCAATGGCAATCAGGATGAACTTCGTATCGGGATGGTTAAGCAGTTTTAGTAGCGCATCACCGCCTCGGACTTGCTTCAATGCCTCTATAGCCGCTTCGATAATGATCTCATCTGTACTTTCTTCAATAATGTTCACCAGAGTATCGACAGAAACGCGGTCAGTTCCATGTCCCAACAATCGAATCAAAACCAATCGAATTTCTGTACTGGCAGCATTGCCATATGCGTCCCTAATTTCCGCACTTGGAAAAAGCCTGTGCTGATAGTTGAGTTCAGTCCCCAGAACGAGACGTTTGTCTTCAATAATCTGAACGAGCGTATGAAGCACGATCATATACAATGTTTCGTCATTGGTTTCAGCATCCGGTTGTTTGAGGAAATCCAATAGAGCCTTTTTGCATCGTATATCATGAACCTGGCTGAGGGCCGCCTGTGCTGTTTGCCGCAGATTTTCATCTCCTTGCACCGTTTGAATCAGTTTTTCGACCAGTTTTTCATCGCCAACTCTGCCCATTATCTTGATTATGGACAGGCGGGTTTCATTTTCATCCTCTGAATCAAAAGCCTTAATCAAAGCTGTGGCAAGCTTTCTAGTGGAGTAATCGTATCGATTGAATTCTTCGTCAAAAATGTCACATATCAGTTTTAAGCCCGTCTGACGAGCTTCGCTAAACTGGCTTTCCAGTAGTGGAATCAGCTTATCCCAATCGTAGGCACCACTTACTTCTTCGAGAGCGGTTTGAAGGGTATCCAAAGCGCGTTGCCTAAACGCCTCATCTTCGGTTTTCACAAGAGGAATGAGTTGGTCCCAGGCTCCGCTGTCTTTAATACTCTCCAATATGGCGGGGTGTTTCGTTAGCAAGAGAATTTCGATAGCACTGTCGCGTGACGGTTTTGGATCTGCGGGTTGTTTTTTCTTTTTCGCGAACTCCAGAAGCATTTCGGCAGATTGTGTGCCTTGCAACTCGAACAAGGCTACTGCGGCTTCCTTTCGCAAAGTGAGTATTCTTTCACTAGGAATGAACTGGTTGCCCAATGCTAATTCCGCAAGAGTCTGTGTGTCGTTGTCATTTTTCAATTGATCAATATCAGGGGGAGAGCGTTTTAAACGTATCTCTTGGCGTGCATACACAATACCAGTTATTAGTAGGATTCCGATTATCGGAATACCAACAACAATAACGACGATCTCAACAAGGCCCATTTCCATATCTCCTTCTTGTTTGGTTGTGTCCCCTAGAAGGGAGTTTATGATGAACTGACGTTGCGCACCAGCACCTCCTGTCCCTAATTTTCCCTCACACTGCACAAAGGGAGGAGCATGTGTTTTTCTCACCTTCCCTTATTTTTAGGAAAAGGGTCAGAGAATAGAGGTATAAAACGCATTGCTGCGTAACGTGAGTGATGAATATAGTTTGGGGTGTGTTTAACAAACGTGCAACGAGGGGCATGTTTCTGACACTAAATGCCCCTTCAAATGTCGTTCGATTACTGCGAATAATCGGCAGCTATCGCCCTGCCCCGAACGCGGTAAGTTACCAGCAAGCAACCCTGGCAGGCCTTCACTGTGTACAATCCGCGATGTGCTAGGTTTTGTAGGTAGCCAAGTTGTATCGAATCGTCATATTGGGCACGCTAATCATTAAGGCGTTTATGCTCCAATCAAGTAAAACAGCTTTGCTACTTATCCTCAAACAACCCGCTATTCCTGATTGCACGGATGTTAAACACAGACCAAATTGACGTGTCTACCATTCGTTTATTCTATCTTGCTCAAGTGGCCTCTGGTGCCAGCTTCTCTACCTCCGGGCCGAAAAAACGGGAAATCTCGTTTTTGAGGTTTCCCCGCTGGAATCACACAATCGCCGCGACTGGGGCTGCCTTTTGTTCACCTCTTCCACGCGGCCATTTTTCGCTCTGGCGCAACCGGATGATATGATCACGCGCCCAGGATGAAGAACGCCCCAACCTTGCTCCAATCTTTCGCTCGCTTAATCCCCGCTCTGCCAACCGCTGCAAAATCGCCAATTCTTTTTCGCTGGGCTTGTTCGAACGTGGCTGCGGTTTTTCGCCGGTGAGCGCTTCAAAGAATACTGTTCGCAGCAGCTTCTTGAGTTTGGTCGCATACCGGCTTGACCAACCGTGTTGTTCAATCATCTCGCGCTGGGTATAGCCTTCCATAATGCCGCGCATCAGTTTGCGCATATCGTCATGATATTGTGGCTCAAGCATCCGAAAGCCACGCTGGATCGCCCAGGTCAGATCGACCCGCGTTTCTGCGCGCAGCATGTCGCGTGATTCAGGTCGCGATCCTTTCGCCTGGCAGTTGATATCAACCAGGGCCAGGATATTGGTATCCTGCTGGGATGCGCCTATCTCTGGCGTTTCAAGGTCGGATTCGTTAACGAACCACTTATGGATGGTACGCTCTTTCTTGGAGTAGATCGAGCGATGGTAGACGGTCTGACAGTAACGTGACCAGGCTTTCTTGGGCTTGGCTGCCCATTCTTCAGGCGTTTTGCTGAACTGCTCCCACATGATGATCCGCGTGCGCTGTAACGCTTCGTCGCGGTGCGCATCATCAAGGTTGTGGTACTTTAGCTTACTCCAGCGCTGGAGTGTCGCATCGACCGGAGCGAAGCGTTCTTCAAAGTAAAGCTCGAACCAAGTGTCAGTGTTAGAATGAGTGTGAGACATGGGAAGTTTACCCTTTCCGCGTCTAAGAGCCGCTTTGGTGTCCTACCACCTGGGCGGCTCGCCTTGTGAAAGGCGGCAACGTGCCGCTACCCTGGCGGCTACAGCGCCGGGAGGGGCCCGTCAAGGCCACATGCGACATATCTCACAGTAGTTGGCAAGCGGAAAGCGGGATAAATCAAGATTGTTGTTCGCAGCGGGTGTGAGCATGAGAGGCAGGGGTTCGCTGGTCCTGCTCGCAGAGTAGTTCCAGCGTATCCCTGCCGTGCCTTGATGGGAGTGGACCCCGTGCGCTGTACAATCGCCGCGCGGCGGCAGCGTTGCGGTAATGAGGTTAGGGCCTATTTGATGGCTTCAGATTGTTGCTCGTGGCATTGCTTGCGGAATGCTTCGAACAACCGTAGTCGGCTGCGTAACCGAAAACCAGCCTTGCGCGGCATCCGTGTGCCACCCGGCCCGATGGCGTGCAAGACACCATGGCCCTGTTCACGGCTGACCTGGATACGGCCAATGCAAAACAACTCCACCTGTTCACCACGGGCGATTTCTTCGGCCAGTGCTTCAAAGTAGCGTTCAACCGCTTCTCGAACGAGTTTTTGAGTCAATGCGCGTTTTTGACGAGCCACCAGGGCTACTCTATCGGTGTGTTTCACCGTGATTTCTCCTTTTGGTCTTGAGAATTGTCAGTAAAACTGACAACCGACAACTGACAGTTCGAATTGTCAGTTGTCGGTGAGTCGGTATTGTCAGTAGATTCAGATGGGATCATCGGCAAATTCAACGGCGATATACCATTCGGCTTTGCCCACACGCCGTTCAACGACCAGGCCAGCACGGACCAGGTCTTGTGAAAGCTGCCGGGCACGTTTAGCGGTCAGGTTGAGGCTGCGATACATGCTGCGCAGATTCGCACCACCGGCACCTGCCTGCCGGATAGCCTTCAGCAGTTTGTCCTGCTGGCGGCGTTCCTGGATGGCCTCGCCGGTGCGGTCTAACTGGTCGAGTAACCGGTGAGCGCTACTGCGCCAGGATTCAGCGACGATTTCAGCATTGCGCCAGTGCTCATCGTTGACCACCGGTACCTCATCGTCAGTATCGAGCCAATCGAGCGCGGCAAACAATGCCGCCAGTTTGAAAGCGTGAACGTGCAGCCGCCCATACACCCCTTTCAGCCGCTCATCCAACTCGGTGTCTTTGCGGGGATCACACATACGGCGCAGCCGGTCGCCATATACCTGGCACTCAGGCCAGCAGCGCACATCGAGCCGCAGCGCCTGCGGGGCTGACAAGCCGGTTTCAGTAGCTTGCGGGCCGGGCAGTTTCTCATGCAAGGCGCGCAGACCCTCAACTAGCGCTTGTGGTGCTTCTTGAAATTCCTCCGACGGGGGCCGCTCCTGATAGTTCGGTTCGGGCGTGAGCAGCGCGAAACGAATCAGCAGGCCGTTGTCCCAATCGGCATCACTGACCGCGGCGGATAGTCCCGCCGGAGTGGTGACACCCAGGATTGATAACGCGGCATTCTCGACCGAAGTCAGGCCGGATTGTGTATCCTTGTCGGAAAAATCGGGACAATCGTAGAGTTCCATGAGCAGGTCTTTCATGCCCGTCATGTAGTCCTTCTTGTTAATTGTCCCAAACAACCCGGCGACTTCATCTTTGAGCAAACCACGCTGCGCGGCAAACGGCTGCGCTTTGGTCAGGCGTTCTTTCTGGGCTTTTGATAACTTGTCGAAGTTGTTAGGTAACTGACCGGCCAGCGCTTC
>CAZEZQ010000533.1:0-4689 GCA_964516245.1 uncultured bacterium
AGGAGATTTACTTCTGATTGTTGTTGAAGGTGAAACCGAATCAACATATTTTCAAGAAATAAAACGAAAATGGAAATTATCCAACATTAATTTACCAAGATATCAAAGAGATGTCGGTAACGCTCCAATAAGCGTTGTAGATTACGCAATTCGATGCAAATACGATCAAAAAAGACGATTTAGAAAAATAGGTGAGCCACTTTTTGATCAGATTTGGTGTGTGTTTGACCATGAAGGCTGCAACAAACCATCAACTTTCGATGCAGCAATTGATAAAGCAAACGCGCATAACCTTAAAGTCGCGCTTTCAGTACCTTGCTTTGAATTTTGGTTTTTGCTCCATTTCCAATATACGACAAGACCTTATTCTAGTTGTGCAGAAGTGATTGATGATTTGAAACAAATTGTTGATTTTAACAGCTATTCTAAAGGTGCTGATTTCCCAATTGACTTACTAATACAAAATCTCGATACCGCAAATATCCATGCAAAACAAGTACGTAACCATCTAGAAAATACAAATTCCATTTGCCCACGGACTGACGCAGATCTACTTATCCAAGAATTTCAAATACAAAAGCCTATTTGAGCTACTCACCCCCTTTACCATCACAAGTTCTTTAATCATTCGATTGAATAAAATGAAAATATTCACTTGCAGAAACTTCCATTGTGAGACATAATATTATAGAAAATATACATCTAAAACATCATGTTTAAATCAACCATGCTTACAACGAAAAAACAATCATACGAAGCCAAATCACTCCCCAAACGCAAAGGCCCTGTAAATTTGAATGCTTTGCGTAAAAGCAAAAAAACGATAACCGCATTCATTCATGTATATTGCAAGTGCCACCATCATACCGACGGCAAATATCTATGTACAGAATGCAGTGAACTGCTCAATTATGCAATTACCCGTTTGTCCAAATGTCCTTACGATCCAAAACCCAAATGCAAAGAATGCCCTACCCATTGCTACAAACCTGATTGCCGCGAACGCATCCGCGAAGTAATGCGATTTTCAGGGATGTACTACGTGAAACGGGGGAGGCTTGATTGGCTTTTATATTATGTTTGGAATGGCGCGTAAAATTTTATATGTACCTATATTCTATCCTCCCTGTAGTCATTTCTCCTCATAATATTTTCTTGTAGAATGCTAGGAATTGTCAAAGTGGGAGATTTGAATTGAATCAGCAAAATTCAGTTTTGGTCGTCGGTGGCGCGGGCTACATCGGCAGTGTGAATGTCGCCGCGTTGATTGAAAAAGGGAAAAATGTGGTTGTGTTGGACAATTTTGAAAAAGGCCACCGGGATGCCGTCCATCCAGATGCCACAATTGAAGCTGCCGACCTTCGAAATGCCGAAAAGGTGATGGAAGTGTTCAAACGCCATTCCATTGATTCTGTCATGCATTTCGGCGCATATAGTTTGGTGAATGAATCGATTCACGATCCTGACGGTTATTTTACCAACAATTTCGGCGGTGGACATATCTTGCTGAATGCCATGCGTATCCACAAAATCCCACGTATTGTGTTTTCTTCCACAGCGGCAGTCTATGGCAACTCTGACACCATTCCCATCGACGAAGACAGCCGTAAAGAACCGATCAATGCTTATGGCCGCTCGAAACTCGCATTTGAATACCTGCTGCAAAGTTACGAAGAAGCCTATGGCATCCATTTTGCTATCTTACGCTATTTCAATGCCGCGGGAGCAACCGGAACCTTGGGAGAAGACCATTTGCCCGAAACCCATTTGATTCCTATCGTTCTACAAGTGGCACTCGGCCAACGAGAGTATATCTCAATCTATGGGACCGATTACGACACACCCGACGGGAGTTGCATACGCGATTTTATTCACGTCAGCGATCTGGCCGACGCCCATTTGTTGGCTTTGGAGTATATAAAAAATGAGAGTATCGTTTGCAACTTGGGCAATGGACATGGGAACACGGTTCGAGAAGTCATCGAAACGGCGCGCAAAGTAACCGGTCATGCCATCCCATGCAAAGAAGAACCGCGGCGGCCCGGTGACCCCGCTCGGCTTACCGCCTCGGCCAAGCGAGCCCAATCGAAATTGGGCTGGATCCCCAAACATCCAAAGGTGAAAGACATTATCGAATCGGCATGGAAATGGCATCAGGCTCATCCCAATGGATATGCAAATTTGTAAATTTGATAAGAAACCAATATGAACCAAACCCACACGTTCAATTCAGACGATCACCCCCACCGCCGTTGGAATCCACTCACTGAAGAGTGGATACTGGTTTCGCCTCATCGCGCCAAAAGGCCTTGGTCGGGGAGGATCGAAAAAGCCCCCCCCACCGATTTGCCTGAATATGACCCCAAATGTTACCTTTGTCCCGGCAATCCACGCGCAGGGGGTGTACAAAACCCAAATTACGAAACGACATTTGTTTTTCAAAACGATTTTTCCGCTTTATTACTCGATACCCCCCATGAAGGAGAAATCAATGCCGTTAATGGCGCCGTTCGTGAATCCCCTGAAACCGGTGTGTCCCGTGTTCTCTGTTTTTCTCCCAAGCACAATTTAACTTTGGCTGAAATGGAACCGGCCGATATTCGCCCGGTGATCGATATCTGGTGCGAACAATATGCGGAACTTGCCTCTCGCGAGGATATAAACAGCATCACCATTTTTGAAAATCGAGGAGAAATGATGGGCTGCAGCAACCCCCATCCTCACGGCCAGTTATGGGCCAATCGGTGTATTCCCACTATTCAGCAAAAAGAACTGAATTCGCAGCGGAAATATTTTGCTTCGCACAACTCTCCTTTACTAATGGATTATTTCGCATGGGAAGAATCTCAAAACAAACGCATTCTTATTACAAACGATCATTTTGCAGTGCTTGTCCCCCATTGGGCGGTCTGGCCGTTTGAAACCTTAATCTTGCCCAAACGAGCCATGCCAACCATTTTGGAACACACCGAAGAAGAAAAAGACGCATGGGCCGATATCCTGAAAAAACTCCTGGTGATGTATGACAACCTGTTTGAAGTGTCGTTCCCCTATTCGATGGGCATTCATCAACAGCCGGCAATCGGAGAAGAAATGCCCGGTTTTGTATGGCATCAGCACTTCTACCCTCCATTGCTGCGTTCTGCTACGATAAAAAAATTTCAAGTGGGATACGAAATGACCGGTGAACCGCAGCGGGACATCACCCCTGAACAGGCTGCCGGCCGGTTGCGTTCACTTTCACCGATACACTATAAATTGCAAACAAAATCATAAGGAACTTGCTTAGAATGGAAACCAAACAGATCCAAGAAGAGTTTGAAAGGGTTTTTGGTAATACTCCCGATTTTGTTGTCCAAGCTCCAGGCCGTGTCAATTTAATTGGTGAGCACATCGATTACAACGGTGGACCGGTATTGCCCATCGCCATCGAAAAATATTTTCTCATCGCAGTGAAGAGGCGCAGTGACAAAACACTTCGTTTGTGCTCTATGCAAGAAGAAATCGCTTTTGAAGGAACGCTGCCTGTATTTGAAAAAGAGCAGCCAGATTGGGTCAATTATCCACTCGGTGTGATTCATGAATTTCAAAAACTCGATTATGTTATTCCTGGTTTCGACGCCATGATTAACAGCACGATACCCGTGGCATCCGGTCTTAGCAGTTCTGCCGCGTTCGAAGTGGCCACCGCCCAGGCGTTGTTAACTTTACTCGACACCTCCATGTCTCCGTTAGAACTGGCCCAGCTTTGCCAACGGGCAGAAAATCAGTTTGTCGGTGTGAATTGCGGTTTGATGGATCAAGCCGCCAGCGCCTGCTCTAAGAAAAATCATGCGTTACTGCTCGATTGCGCCATCCCGAAATTCCAATGGAAACCCATGCCAGATGCAGCCGTCGTAGTGGCCCATTGCGGCGTTCAGCGGGGACTGTCGGCTTCGGCATACAATGAGCGCCGTTCGCAGTGCGAGGAATCGCTAGAGATTATCAATCAACATTTTGGGACGAATTACCCGTATCTCTGCAGCGTACCGGTGGATGTGGTTGACAATCTGCCAGACATTCTGGATGAAACTCATACCAAACGAAGCCGACACGTGATAACCGAAGTGGAGCGAGTGAAAAATGCCATTGAATTCTTTGCCCAAGGTGAAAACATAAAAGCGGGTGAAATGCTCAACCAAAGCCATTTCAGTTTGCAGGATGATTATGAGGTATCTTGTACTGAATTGAATGAACTCACATTGATCGCTCGGACATTTCCCGGAGTATATGGTTCCCGCCTCACTGGTGCAGGTTTTGGCGGCTGCACGGTCACTCTCGTAGATCCAAATAGAGCCGGTTCTCTTGTGAAACATCTCAAAACCAACTACTACAACCACAAGGGGATTCAGCCCATCGTCTTTATTACCAATGCCGCTGAAGGCGCCAGCGTGATTGAATAATTGGATGTTTCTTTCGTAATACAGACTTCATATCCAAATGAAGCAATCCAACAAAAAACTAGTAAAAAGTAAAGCGTTGATAAACTGATTGCATTATTACTCCAGATTTAGCCCAAAAATATATCAAATTTTTGATAAATCTTACTCTCCCTTTTCAACAAATAGCTTATAATCTTCTGAGTCTATTTGGCTTTCAATTTAATGTATCTAGAGACATTAAAAAAGGATTGATAATGATCTTCTGTCA
>CAZEZQ010000534.1:0-4688 GCA_964516245.1 uncultured bacterium
GTTCTTACCGAAGGATCATATTTTACTTGAACCGCTTCGACATGTTTGGTGCCCCCCCCTGCAACTTTTTTATAGGTTGGTTTTTCAATTTCACCGCCGGTATAGCCACTTACCGCCTCTTTCACACCTTCTACTTTTTCAAAAGCCGATTCGATACACCAAAAACAGCCTCCGGCGAAGGTTGCGACTTTCAAATCTGAATTGGTTTCAATCGAATTTGTTTGGTTTTGATTGCTAGACATACTCACCTCTACATCGGTTTGTGCTTGGCACCCCCAAAATAGGGTTACACAAAGGCATGATAACAACATCGCTCGATACATGGCCGGCCTCCAATTTTCTTCGATTGAGCAACAAGGGTGTGAAATGAGTGATTTCCGCTCGTATATTAGATTATAATCCATAGAAAATATAATGCGACTGCAGAGTATTGGATTACCGAGTTTTGAAAATTTCTGATTCATAATTACATTTTGGTTTCAGCTTCTATAAACAATTTTGTGAAATGGTGGGCTAAAGACCACCCTACAAAATTCGCTAATATTCCCACCAATTTGAAACAGGAACATCATCCGGCAACCCCGAAACAACCGGGATTATGACATGGCTGGGGTGTTCTGGAGAGTGGATAATTTCAGTGGCGTTTTGACGTGGTGAACCCGAAAGCCCCAGCTGAGCGTATTCAGGATTCGGTTCAAAGCGGGGAGTGTTAGAATGGGTCACACTCACTCGCAAGCGATGGCCTGTATTCAGAATGATGCTGGTTGCCCAGCACTCGATTTCATAGCGGTTCACTTCAAATGGTTGAATTTGCGTTGGATTTGTGTCGGAATGACGAAAACTTGCGCGAAGAATCCCGTCACACAAAAGCATCGAACGCCCATCCGGATAGACATCGCAAACCCTGACACTGATATCCATATCGGCAAGGTTGGAAGACGCCGCATAAATCACTGCTTGAATGTTCCCAACAATCTCCAAAGGTTCAGTCAGCGTTTCTGATGTGAATGTTAGCACATCCTCACGTTGTTCGATTGAGGTTTGGTCAAAGGGCCCGGCGGCCAACTCGAGATTCATGCCACCCTTGGTGATAACGTATTCTTGAGGCTCCAGAATAAAAGTGCTTAGTGTGTTGCTATCGGGTTGATCAAGAGTTAACGCATCACCGGACTGCAGATAAAAAGGAACCTTACGCGAATCGGGCGGCCAGGATTCAGCGGTTTTCCATACATTGCCAGGAGCGTTGGAAGCAGTGGTATCTCCCATCACATAATAAGTGACCGGGGGATTCTCCATCACACCGTTGTCATCCCCATTCAGCCAAAACTGATACCAGGGGAGCAGCTCATCGATTTCACTGAATATCGAATTGGCAGGAAAAGTCAATTCCCCTTGTTTTACCCCAAGATGATTGACATGCGCCCAAGGGCCGAAAATGAGCTGTTGATTGCCGCGCGCCCCTTCAGCGCCACCCGTTTGAATGCCGGTAAAAGCGTTTAATGTGCCTTGCTGAAAGCAATCATAAATACCGCCAACGTGCAATATGGGTGTTTGTATGTTTTGGAAATGCTTTTCGATATTGTATTGATCCCAAAATGAATCGTTCGTGGGGTGTTCCTTAAAAATCGGGAGAAAATGGGCGCTGTTGTTATCCACAAGCCATTCGCTAACCAGAGCCGTGCGAAACGCTCCCCCTTGATAACTGGTTTGCCCCCAGCCTTTTGTCGGCGCATAGCCGACCGCCATGCATTTCAATTGGGGCGGGGCAGAAGCAGCGGCCATCAGGGCGGTGATGCCAAACGCCGAATAGCCCCACATGCCGATTTGGCCATTGCTCCATGATTGCCCGGCGATCCATTCGACCGTGTCAAAGCCATCCTGCAATTCACCCAATCCATCGCTTTGGAAGAGAACATCCTCCCCTTCGGAAGCGAAACGTCCGCGCGTATCTTGAACCACCAACGAAAAACCCCCGATCAAAACCGGGAGTGATAGATCGCTCAATTCTTCTTTGTTATAGGGAGTACGAATCAATATGACAGACCTGGGCTCACCGACCGGCGGTTTGTACACCGTGGTAGAGAGCCGTACACCATCGCGCATGGTGACCATGAAGGTTTCGTCAAACAGTTGCTGCTCTTGGTACGAAGGTGATCCCGTTTCTTGTTTTTGATTGAGATGAAAATAGTTGGGATGTTCGGTTTGCCGGTTGGCGTTTAACCGGTCTACCCGATTGGAATCTTGTGAATAGATTGTTTCTGTACAAATGAAACTGCTACAAAAAAGTAACGCAATAGGGAGAATCCAATTTGTGAATCGCATGAAATTAAAATTCCTAACCAAAGATATTTGAAATTTTCTGAAAAATTTGATTCTCATTCCTGACACTTGGGCAAAAAGTCTTTTTTGGAGCGCAGGCGTCCTCGCCTGCAACTACATATAGAGCAGGCGGGACGCCTGCGCTCCAAGATGTGGTACAACAAAATGCTGGATTTTACTTTTTGCCGGATCGTCATTCCTCTCCCAATGAAATGGGGCCTGCGCGCCGTGGCGTGGAGGGTAGGAGGCAATGTCATTAACTTAAGATCAAATTGTAAAATTTTGTTTGTTGAAATTTGCATAAACAAGAGCCTGGCTCGGCGGGAGCCTCGCCCTCCTCCTAACAGCAAAATCCCTTAAGTTAATGACATTGGGTTAGGAGGGGGTTAAATAGGCAAACCCTGGCATTTAATGAACTTATTTCAACTCTGTGAGACAAACTCTCACAATTCGCATGTTAGAATCTATTCAAGAAAAGTGACCACAATTTTCCGGGTGCGGGGTCCGTCAAATTCGGCAAAAAAAATTTCTTCCCAACGCCCCATTTGCACCGTCCCATTCTCTACCAGCGCCTGTTGGCTATTGCCCACCAAGATGGATTTGACATGGGAAGCGGTATTGCCTTCTGAATGCGCGTAATGAGGGTCGCTCCACGGCACTTGCTGGTTTAGTGAATATTCCAAATCGCGCATAACATCAGGGTCGTAGCCTTCGTTAATGAATACACCAGCAGCGGTGTGCGGCACATACAACATACAGACTCCCTCTTGAACACCCCATTTGGAAAGCACCGATTGCACCTGCTGGGTAATGGGTATGAAATCAGTGCGCGAATTCGTGCGGATGGAAAGGGTATCTTTTTTCATTGGTTTCTGTTTCTCATCGATTCCATTTTATTATCAATCCATGATAAACTGGGTGAGATGAGAGTGGAATGGGGAAAAGAGAAAAATCTACTTGTGTGAAACTTGTTTCTTTTGAAAGTTTCATTCGTAATGAAAGATAGCCCTTGATCAGATAAAGGCATCAAGAAGAAGATATAGAGTGTTACGTGACGTCAATGCTATGCTAAAGTGACCCTTATAGCATAGCATACAGAATTGGAATTTGTTGAATTAAAGGATGAAAACAAATGGCAGATGGCTCGGTAAAAAACTACATTCATCAAGACACCCAGGCGGAAGGGAAATTCAAAACCGGCGGTGATATTCATGTAGGAGGAAGTTTCAAAGGCGAAATAGAATCCAAAGGTTGTGTCACCGTTCAACAGACGGGAAAAATTGAAGGAGAAATTAAAACCAATACAGCAATCATACAAGGAACGATCAGCGGCAAAATGGAAGCCGAAGGCCATATCGAATTGGCCGATTCGTGCTCGTTGGAATGCGATGTGACAGCTTCGACGATTGTGGTTCAACCCGGCGCAAGACTAAAAGGATCGTTTGTGATAACCCCCGATAAACAAGAACGTGAGAAATCGGGTCAAAAAGGGTAACGAACTTCATCACTGTACAACTCGTACAAACCACCCTCTTTTACTATCCAGCACTGGGCAGGGAAAGAGGGTTTTGTTATTTTGTAATAGATCAATCATACAAAGTGAATTAACTCTCGCTTTGAGTTTAATGATTGCAAAAGTGATAAAAACAACACAACCCATTTAGGAACAATCATCCAACCATGTCTCTTAAAAATCGTGCGCTTTTGATTTTTACGCTATTAGCCATTGTTGCATTTGGGTGGTATTTACGAACCGATGGCAACGACTGGGGGTTGCCTTTCCGTTTGCATCCAGACGAAATGAAATATGTTGCCCCAGGGGCCGAAGTGTATGGTGTGTTGGTGCAAGATAACGGCCCGCCTCGCTGGGAATCGAGGTGGAATCCAAACTATTTTCGCAACCCACCGGGGTTTTCATATCTCAATGCCCTATGGTTCCCCATTTGGATGAATCTGCATTCTCCAACACAAACGCCGGAGTGGTTGGATATGGCGCAAGTGGTTGAAACTGATCGTGCCATAAGAAGCGCCTATTACAACCGGCCTTGGGATTTGGTGTGGGGAGCCCGGCACCTGGCAGGGCTGCTTGGGGCTGGCACGGTTTTATTGGTTTTTCTGATTGGCTGCGACTTGGTGGGAAGCAAGCTAGGTTTGCTAGCGGCGCTATTTCATGTGGTTTCTTTTTTGAGTGTGAGAGAACCACACTTTGCCGTGAATGATGCAGCCGTACTGTTTTTTACAACACTCAGTTTGTGGCTGGCGCTGCATGCATATCGCAAACCGCTCCGTTCTTTGATGTATTCGGCGGCGGCATTCGCCGGGGCGGCGGCAGCAATGAAATATAACGCGACCCCAGCGGTTGTGGCTGT
>CAZEZQ010000535.1:0-4687 GCA_964516245.1 uncultured bacterium
AAACCGAGTTCATCTTTGAGCGCATCGGCGGTTTCCAAAAAATACTTGATGCGCTTGGGATCCACTTTGAAACTTGGGGGCAACTGCACCAGAATCGGCCCGATTTTTTTCCCCAAACAAGTGGCCCGTTTTAAGAAATCACGCAACGGTTTTTTGATTCCCTTCAAACGTTTGATATGGGTAATGTAGCGGCTGAGTTTTAGGGCAAATTGAAAGGTGTCTGGTGTTTCTGCCTCCCACTTTTCATAGGTACTCTCGTTGGGCAGGCGGTAAAACGAATAATTCACCTCGGCGGTGGGGAACTGGCTGCTGTAATACTCCAATCGTTTCTTCGATGACACGCCCTTGGGGTAAAAATTCTTCCAATTGTACGACCAGCCTGAGGTGCCGATGTAAACGTTTTGGTTGGTTCGGCTCAAATACATTTGCTTCTATCCGATCCAAACATTGATTATTTCTAAATAATTAGCGCAACTTATATGCCATCCATCTCAAGTCATTCACAGATACTCTTTTGGAATTCACAAGCGCGCATTCGATATCCTTAAAATTCAGCGATTAAGGTGTTGTATCGAATGTCACCACTATCGTGTACTTCCAACACAAAAATTTAGTGAAAATCTAATAATTACTACTTGGCTATCTTTATTATTAAAAAATAAATCAGTTCATTCCACAGGTTATCCACAAGTAATTTGTTTACAAACATAACTATGTTATTGATAAGCCGTTATGAAAGATGGATTGTATGTTGCATTGTAATAAAAGATGAAATCCTTTTTGAAAAAGGAGCATAACCATGTTAAGGGAAATTCATTATTTAAAACACAATATATTCTTTTTTATTCTGTTTCTATTTCTTGCCACATCTACAAAGTTGCCTTATGCAGATGTGTGGCAGGCAAACAAGCAATGGAATTTGAAATGGGAAGAAAAATACGCGGCTTGGATTGTCAATGATGTCACAACCAATTTTCTTGAAGCCATTCAATTAAAAGTGGACTGCGCTGATTTGTGTTATGTAGTGCGCGCCACGTTTTCCCGCATTCACCATCTCCCATTTCTTGCCCATGATTACAAAGGCGCTTCTTTAAGCCATGCAAATAATTCGTTCAATAATCTGCCCACACATTCTGAATGGCAATACGACAAGCGCTTTCGGGCTTTTTTGAATGCATTGGTTAATCATGTCAGCACAGCGTCTTTTAAGTATGACACCTATCCAGATGTAACCTTGCTGCATTTGTTTATCACCGCCCATCAAGACTGGATCACGCCCAATGCGTATGATCGGCCCGCGAAACGCTGGGGGCTGGAGTGGAACGAAAAGAAACAAAAATGGTTATTCAACGGACAGCATACTTATGAAAAAGTTCGAGAGTGGTATATCTATGCCAAGGACAAACAGGATGTTTTTCAGCATTCTCTGCGTGAGACAAATGAGGCACAGCAATTGCGTTAAATTATAAATATAAGACGATTCGGCAAAAAGTCTTTTTTGGAGCGCAGGTCAAAGACGCGCCTTGGTGGGCGTCCTCGCCTGCAACAATATAAAGTGCAGATTAGATACCCATGTTATTATATATTGTGTGGCCGTGTGATGGATCAGACTTTTTGCCGGTTCGTCATATAAAGAGTAAGAAAATTTGAAAACAGTGAAACAGGAGGTAATGATGATGGACGGAAAATTACCCTTTATTCAAAATAATATACAAGACACTCATCAATGGCTGCATGAGATCTCAGAAAACATGAGCCAACCAGATTTGCAAAAGTCTTATCATGCGTTGCGCGGTGTTTTGTTTGCGATTCGTGACCGGCTGCCGCCGGAAGAAGTGTTTGATTTTTCTTCTCAACTGCCAATGATGATTCAAGGGTTGTTTTTTGAAAGTTACAAACCCAAAGACAAACCTTATAAATACAAACGGAAAGAAGAGTTTCTTGCTTATGTGGAAAAAGAACTGCAACAAGTGGGAGGCGAAGAGCCCGAAAAAGCGGCATTGGCGGTTTTTCAGGTTCTTAACAACCACATAAGCCAAGGAGAAATGGATGATGTTCTCTCGAATTTACCGGAACATATTCGTGATTTCTTATTGACTCCAGTTTAACTACTATTGATTGGGAGAAGGGAGCAATCCCTTCTCGCATTGTGAGTAATAAAAAGAAAGGAGGGTGAGAAATTCAATTTGCAAGTTGATTGAAAATTGGATATGATTTCGTTACTCCAATATGAGAAACGCTAACGCTGATGCCAGAACTGCCCGATGTAGAATGCTTTCGAAAATATATGAGTTGTACCTCATTGCATCATCAAATCGAGAATAGCCACATTCTCGACAAACGTATTTTGAAGAACATTAGTCTCCAAAAATTTTCCCGTACTGTTAAACATCAACAATTCACTAATACCAGCAGGCATGGGAAATTTATGTTTGCCGAATTGGACAACCAGAATACCATACTTTTCCATTTCGGGATGACGGGTTACTTCTCTTATTACAAAAATACTAACAAAATCCCCGAATTCACAAAAGTGATTTTTGAGTTTGACAATGGTTATCAGTTGGCTTATATCAACAAACGGATGCTAGGCCAGGTGAGAGTTATAGCCTCGGTTGAAAAGTTCGCGCAAGAGCAACAGTTAGGCCCGGATGCGCTTGACATTGATGAGAGAACATTCAAAGAATCCATCAAAGCACAGAGCGGGAAAATTAAATCCAAGTTGATGAATCAAAACCTAATCGCGGGGATTGGGAATGTCTATTCGGATGAAATTTTGTTCCATGCAGGGATTCATCCGCAGGCGCAATCCAAACAGCTTTCAAACGAACAGATATCGCATTTGTATCACACGATGCGCAAGGTTTTGATTCAATGCATTGAATGCGGTGCGCAACCCGATCAAATGCCGCAAGATTATCTTGTGCCCCGCCGCCTCCCCGGGACGCCATGCCCGAAGTGCAAAACCCCCATTGAAAAGATAACTGTTAACAACAGGGGATGTTATTTTTGCCCACAGTGCCAGAGCTGAATTTGCTTTACATCATGCTGGCGATGCGGCTTTTGAGCCATTCCCAATCCAGTTTTTCGGGATGTTCGATGAATGACTGCGATTCGTCGATCACCTTCTGCATATAGTCTTCTGATAGTTTCCAGGCAATTACGGGTTGTTGACTGCCGTGCTCTGCGATTTCAAAATGATCGTCTTCGAATTGGACGGTGAAATATTCATCCGGCGTGCCCGGGTCATCTTGGTAGACCGCTATCGCCAACTTGCGATGGTTGAAAATTTTATCGAAAGCCGGGAAAAGATGGAGGTATGAAGCTTTGTCTTTGTTTTGCCGGTACGATTGATTTATTACATCCAAAAAGTTTTGAAATTTCTGCAAATTTTGTTGGTTCATTATGGCGAGTCCTCACGAATATGATTCACGTTGAGCGGCGTAAGAAGATTCGACTGGAAAGCTGGCAAGTTTCCAATCCACTTTGCCCGCTTCGTAATCGTATACATTTTTGTATCCGGCATCTTCCAGGCGTATGGCGGCTGCGTATGAAGCTTGACACTCATGGTTAGAACAATAGAAGACAATGGGTGTGTCTTTTCTGGGAACTAAGAGTTCTACTTCTTCAAAAAAATTTCTGTTGTTATAGGGGATGTTGATTGCATTGGGAAGATGATAATCCCGAAATGAATCAACATCCAACAGGTCAATTAGAACCAGTGATTTTTCATGATGTATCATTTGTTGGAGTTCCGAACGGGATATCGGTTTCATCTTATCCTCCATTTTCAAACCTAATCATTCCAAACATTCTCAGAACGACAGCGCTTGAATTAAACCTCCGATCAAGCGGGTGTCTTCCAGCTGCGCGAAATCTGAGATGCTGAGAATTCCAGCAAATTCATGTTCGGAATCTTGCACCAAGAGCCTGCGTACTTTGTGTTCATGCATAATTTGTGCCGCTTTCCAAAGGGGGGTTTCATCATCGCAAAACACCACGCCTTCTTCTAAAATTTCTCCTACCGCCGCCTGAGTGGGATCCATGCCATTGGCTACGGCGTTTATCACGATATCGCGGTCTGTAATTATGCCTACTGGAGAGTTTTCTTGAAAAACCGGCAAAGCGCCGACATCTCTGTCTTTCATTCGTTGGGCTGCGTATTGCAATGTATCTCTGCTTTGAACAAATTCAAAACCTTGGGTCATGATATCTTTAACTTTCATCGCTGTCTCTCAAAGTATTCCAGATTTGGGTGAGAAGTGAAACCGCCATTTCTCACTTTGCCATGAGGAGTAGAGGATTGTTTTTTTATTCAAAAACTTCTTACCTCTATCCAAAAAAAGTGGGGTGAGGAGCGGATGGGAAAACTCCTCACCCTCGCGCGGAATTGAAGGTAAGACGATTCTTTTTTTATCTTAAATTTTTTGGTTCGCTTCTTTTTCAAAGACGATTCGGAAAAAAGTCTTTTTGGAGCGTAGGCGTCCTCGCCTGCAATAACATACAGTGCAGGTTGGATGGCCGCGTTATCAGACTTTTTGCTGGATCATCTTCAAAAAAAAAAGAGGGGGTGAGGAGCGGATGAGGGGGACTCCTCACCCCCATGCGGAATTGAAGGTAAGATCCTTCTTTTGTACTTTCTTGCTTTATCTGACATTCCGGCAAAAAGTATAATCTATCGTTTTAT
>CAZEZQ010000536.1:0-4687 GCA_964516245.1 uncultured bacterium
GTGGCGGCCATTCCCTCCTGCTTTTTTGTTTATGAAAGCGTTTGGTATCCGTGCGGCGTTTCTCTTTGGCTTCTGTAAATGGACTTGATGGAGTTGATGGATTTGATGGAGTTAGCGCTTTTGTTTGTGTTTAATTATCAACTTAATTTGGGGAGCCTCGGCTTTCAGCAGGTTTCTTTTTTCTCGAACCACCCCCAAACTATGTTTGGGGGTGATTCATGAATGTGGATAGACCATCTTTTGTGGCTGTCAAAATTAAATTTTATTTCGGAAGGGCGAACCTGCCCGGTGTGCCGTATAGGATCGGCTTTCAATTTGTATATAATTTTGACAACTGCACTAAGGCTGATTCATAAACATGCTGGATGGGAAACTATAACCATGCTCCATTCGATAGATTTCCAGCTTGTCGACAAGAATGTTGACAGAACTTTGACCGCTGCCGGCTATTTGGATGAAGGGATGAATTAGAGATCCAGAATCGGCTTGATAGATCATGCACATCCGGCCTTCGTGATCCATCAGCGCGGAAGTATTGGTCTTCTGGTCCATTCCTATGGAGCCATCCATATTTTCTGCTGTAAACATATTGCCCTTTAACGCTCCTAAAACCACCGAGGCTCCTGCTTCGTTGGCCCGAAGGCTCAGCCGGATCAAAACAGGATAACCGTTGGTTTCAATAGCATTTTCAGTCAGCAGAAAGGTGACTTGCTGTTGTTGTACCAAAACGGCAATTCCGGTTTGATCTTGTGAAGAGGGGAATTGATCTGGTGACAAGGTGAACTGAGGAAATACAGCCCCCGGTGCGGCATTCTGAAATCCACCTGGCAATTCGCTCCACCCATTGGCCGACATGGTGCTTTGATCAAATTCATAAATGAGATAGGGCTCGGGGTCTTGAGAAAGAACCGGTGTGGGTGTTGGAATGACAACCGGTGTGCCCGTTGGCGATGGAGTTTCACCAGCCACTGGTGTAGGGGTCACGGTTGGCGTCGCCGTAGGTTGGTCTGGCAGGCGGGTGGGTGTCGGTGTCGGGGTATCCAAAGTGGGTGGGGTCGTGGGAGTCGGTATAGGAATTCCCCCCTCACCGCTTGGCGTGACGACTATGGTCTTGCCTTCGCTTTCGTTGCCGTATTGGTCGTATACGGTAAGCCGCAGTGTGTATTGCACCCCATTTTCAAATTCGAGGGAGCGGTAGTTGAGCGTATCGCCTAAATCTATCGCTTCCCCTCCATTGATATAAAGATTGTATCCACCTCCGGTGGGAACATCTGGGCTGACTGAAGGAGGCCAGAAAAGATGTATGAAATGGTTGTCTGGAATCCCAAAGAAATATTCAACATCGGCAGGTGCGGTCTTGTTGCCGTCTTGCATGACGATATCGAGAGTCGTTGTTTCACCGGCAGCAATGGTAAATTGTCTTTTTGCCGGATAGTATTTCGCGCCCGATTTGAATGCGATCGAATAGGTGCCGGGGGCAAGATTTTCGTATGTATATTGGCCCAAAAAGTCTGTTGCGGTTTTTAATTGGTGTTCTAGAATTTCCACTTCGATTTCAGGAAGGGGGAAGCCGGTATTGGAATTCACAATACCGGTAACCGTTCCTGTTGTGATAGTCTCTGGATCGCGGATGCTGAAAGAATACGCTCCCCAACCCCCATTTCTGGATACTTGCAGATAGTAGGTTCCGGTTGTGAGTTCCAATGCATGGTTAAAATAGTCGCTATTGTAGTACCGGTTATCACCACGCAGTTCAGAAACCCGATTGGCATGGAAAATTTTGAACCAATAATTGGCATGTTTAAATCCATGGTAGGTGATGTTATACGTTCCATCTGTTGGGATTTCAAAGGAATACCAATCTTCAGTATCCATCGAGTAGAGGGTGTCATATCCCGTATGGCCTTGCACCACTGCATTCAATTGTACCGGCGCAGCCATGCCGGCCGGATCATTGGGTTCTGAATCCACCTTTTCTTGTGGAGTGAATGTGGTAAAGAACTGATAGGTTCCTTCTCCTCCGGCCCGGCTAAGTTGAAGGTAATAGGTTCCTGCTTCCAAATGAGTGTGGGTAATGCCAACAGGGGTGTTTCTGTAATAGGCGTTCACATCTCCTGCTTTGGCCATAACATCATCGTAATATAAATTGCACCAAACATTCACGGTATCTTCACTTTTGAAATGGAAATCCAAATACCCATCTTGCGGAAGAATGATTTTATAAAAATCCTGCCTATCTGAGTAAACATAATTGTCGTACCCCAGATGGCCCACATAGCCTTGGCCCAATTCAATTTCAGGCGCCATAGACCAATCATCACCAATGAATTCTGGATCGTTGCTGCGGTTGGGTGTAAATTGCAGATCGAGCGTGTACGACCCATACCCTCCGTGCCGGTCGATGATCACAACGTACTTACCGGCAGGCAAATTTCGTTTGGAATATCCCCGGGCATCTTCGGTGTAATAATTGTTGAACTTGCCGACGATTTGAATTGTTTTTCCTGTCAAATCATAGAGATTTGTCCAAATGTTGGCTGTGGGTTCTGAGGTGAGAGAGATATCAATTTTTCCATCTTCCACAATGTCCAATACATAGCAATCCCTTACATCGTTCCAACCGTTGCCTTCATATCCCAAATGCCCTTCATAAGTTGCATTCAAAGCTATAGGTGTAAGGGAGGTATACTCGTCGTTTGGTTCTGTATCAATTTTGACCAAAGGTGTATATTCGGTGGATATGGAACCGACGGTGGCTCCTCCATTCCGGCTGATTCCGATCAAATAAGTGCCCTTGCGAAGATTGTTGACTGTAAATGTTCTTTCTTCGGCTGTGTAGTAATTATTGACGTTTTTAATGCTGTTTTTATTGGTGGTATTATAAAGGTTCGTCCAAACATTGCCCTCCGAGGTGAAATTCGTTTTGATAGTAATCATGCCATCTTCGGGAAGGTTTAGTTTGTACCAATAATGTGTATGTTCTTCATCTAACAAAATACCGGTAATCGTTCCATTCGGATCAATTGACGTCTGAGGAATTTCGAATCGCTCAGGCGGCGTTTCTTGTTCAAACGAGGTAGTTAATGTATACGATCCGTACCCGTTTCTTCGCTGCACACGAAGATAGTATGTTCCTGCATCCAATCCGCTGAATGTTTTGTTATGTCCGGTGTGGTTTCCCCGGTACTTTAGTGAAGAGTCGAAGAGTTCATAGTACAAATCCAAATTTTCGCCGAAATCGGTGGTGAAATCCAATGTAATTTTTCCGTACTCCGAAGTAGAAAATGTGAAGTAATCGATATCATCCTGCACCTGATTCCCCCTGAAACCAAGCTGACCTTGCACAGTTCCTTCGGTTTGATCTGCGGGAAGCAGCGGGAGTGCTGAGCCGATTCCATCCGTATTCGCTGGGGTGTTTGCAGCTTCTTCAAATTGGGAAGTAATGTTGTAAGATCCGAATCCTTCCCGGGCGGCAATTTCAATATAATATCTACCGGCAGCAAGATTATTGAATGCAAATGATTCAACTTCTCCTTTCCCTTTTCGATCTTCATTGACGGTGTTAAAGATCCGGTTGGAATCGAACAATGCCAAAGAGCCATTCAATGTCCCATCCGGTTCCAAGGTTATGGTCAATGAGCCGTTTTGAGTAACATCAAGCACATATAAATCTCTTTTATCCGTATATTCATCGCCATGATAGCCCAGATTTCCTGAGGTATTTGAACCGAGGCTCAATGGATTGGCTGAATGGAAGGTATCATTGGGTTCTTCATCGATTTTATCTACAGGATTCAAAGAGAAAGTGGCTGAATAATCACCACCGGAAGATGACACTCCATCAGGAATTTTTACAACCGCATAGTAGGTGCCTGCGAGAAGATTCGGATACACAATTCCTTCATTCCCGCCTTTCCCCTTTTCATTCTTTTGGCCCAATAGCCGGTTTTGATTGGAATCATAAAGCGAAGCCATTACATCCAATTCACTTGTTGGAACAACAGCAAAGACAAAATAGCCATCGCTTGGAGAGGTGATTGTAAAACAATCGATCGTATCAGAAGGTGAATCGGTTGATAAACTGCCATCAATCGAACTGCCGGCTTCTACAGAATTGGCCAGGGTGAACGAATCATTGGGTTCTGTTTCTGCAAAAGTGGAGAATGTGAACATCCAAAAACATAGCGAAAGACAAGTGAGGATTAATATTGAGCGTTTCATAGCAGTAGCCTTTCCAATAATATTAAGCAATGAACAAAAATGACATTAATTTTCCATTTAAGCTTTACTGAATAGATGTAATTGCTAAAGTTTTAAGGAGGGTGGATAGTGTTGCTGAAAAGGTGGGAGAGATGCATGAAACATAATGGCACAAGAACCACTTTAAAATATTTCATACCAATAACAAGAGTAAAAAACAAAAAAATTTATTAAAACATTATGATTATACTATGTTAATTATGAACTGATTTATGCAAATTAAATTTAATTTAAAAATTTAAATTGGTAGTTCAAATACAGCTAATGAAGGTACAACATTTGTGCTATATGGTTTCAAAACAGGAGAGATTGAAGGTGAAACTTTAGATGTAACCATTTAGCCATCTGAAAACATTTTTATTTCGCCCTTTGCAGGGCTAGGGGTTTTGTGTTTCTTTTTTCCAGGGGCGATTGCCCCTGGCTATCA
>CAZEZQ010000537.1:0-4681 GCA_964516245.1 uncultured bacterium
ATAGCATGATAAGAATAGCACAAATATTGAGGAAATCAAGAATGTACCCACCTTATTTGAAAAGATAGAATTGTTTACATCTATGAATCGTTCGATGAACAAAGGAGATTTCGTACTCTATGTCTAAATAATTTTGCGCACCTATATAGTTTCGGTATTCACCATTTTGTCTTCCAAGCAATGCATACACATAATTCTGTTCTCCTTTGTTGTTTAGTTTGGTTTTGAATTGTTAAATTCTTAACAAGTAATTGTGTTTCTCATGAAGCAAACCAGATTAAGGGCAAGAGCAACCAAAGCAATCCTTTGATGAAGAAGAATAGACATCCTGTTGCTCCTACTCGTTTCAGCCATACATTTGTTTTCGACATTTCAATTGCGTGGGTGTTCGTTGTATTGTTCATAGTTCACCTGTTTTCTTTCGAGGTTTGCGCAGCATTGGAGTTAGTTGGGGAGTATTCGACGATTGAATTTTGCCGATAATTTCGAATCCATGCCGTTTATACAATGGAACATTTTGCGAACTAGATGCTTCAAGATAAGCCAGCATTTGTAGATTGTCGCATTCTTGTAACGTGTGGCGCAACAAAGCCGTGCCGTATCCTTTCCCCTGATATTGGGGGTCAACACCGATGAGCGGCAAATACCAGTGTGGTTCGTTGGGATGGTAGTTATCCATCTGTGAGAACATTGAGAATACCGCTTCTAGTTTTTCATTAGAAACCGTTTCTTGCAAAATTTCTATCACAGACTCTTCATTTGGAGTTTCCCCCGGCGGCAGCCATAGGGCGACACCGGCAAAATCGTTTAAATAATGAGCCGTTCCATATACAAAAGCGGCTCCAGCGAATGCCTGTGCAAATTTAGGAAAGACCTCTTGAAACTGGTCGTGATTTGGCCACACCCAGCGTGCAACCGGGTCGGCTTCGAAGGCCAATGTTAGTGTTTGATAACAGTGTTCGGAATCTGATAAAGATGCTGTTTGTACTGTGGTTTCGGTTTGAAGTTGTAGATTCGACATTTTCGTTGCATCCTTCTCTTAATAGTCAGTAGTTTGTTTCGAATGTTAGTTTTTTTATTCCGCCCTTTCAGGGCTAGGTTTTTTTTCCATTTCATAACCAGGGGCGAATGCCCCTGGCTATCTTATGGCGCCCCTTTGGGGCATTTCTGATTGTTTCATTGAAGCTTGCTGTTTGTTGCTTTCTAGCTTTTCTGATGATTCGTTCATGGCTTCTGAAGTAGCAGACCGGTGCTAACTTGCTTCATTCACTGACGTGGTTATCTTATTGTGGTTGCAGCTGGTTTTAATGTTTTTTCTTTGGTTTTCTTGCCGAAGAGTTTTGGGATCAGCATGGGCGTCTTTTTGCGGTATTCGACGTAGCTCATGCCATGCACTGCGATCAAGTCTCTTTCTTCCAGTTGAATGGCGATCAAGATGTAAGCTGTGGTCATGATGGCGAATAACAAATGAGCTGCCGTCATGGTTGGGGTTGCCCAGAAGGCCAAGAACCAGCCTAAATAAAGCGGATGGCGGATGTATTTGTACAACCAAGGGGTGACAAACTTTAGTTGGGTGTAGGGTTTGCCTAGCCAATACAAATAGACTTGACGCAATCCAAACAGATCGAAGTGATTGATCCAAAATGTTGTCAGCAAGACCAATAACCAACCGGCTAAAAACACACCATGAACCATCATCCGGCCAACAGGATTTTGCACATCCCAAATGACAATGCCCATGGGCTGCCATTGCCAAAAGAGAAGAATCAAAGCTAGGCTGGAAAACAATACATAGGTGCTGCGTTCAGCCGGTTTGGGGATGTATTGCATCAACCATCGCTTAAATGCCGGACGGGCCATGACGCTGTGTTGAATTGCGAAGATGCCAAGAAGCACGGTGTTGACGATCAATGCATGCATGAAAGGAACTTGGGGTTCTGAATCGATTGACTTGGGTACAACCAAATTTCCCACAAATCCCATAGCATACAAAAAGGTCACAAAGAAAATTGCATAACAGACTACTCCGTAGAATAAGATCATTGTTCGTTTCATTTTTTTCTCTCCTTTATTATTGGGTTTTGCATTTAATTGATGTTTGATTGTTTGGAAGCATGTGCTCAAGTGCTTCATCAAGCAATGGGGGGGCCAATTTTGTGAGTTTATCTATCTATCTGAAATATTTTGAGTTATGGGTTTTAGTAGCGTAGAATTGTTTTTACGAGATTTCGTGAGTTATGAAATTTCGTGAGATTGTGGGGGGGCGTTTAATAACTGAACGGACTTAAGAATTTAAGCAATAAATTATTATCGTTCTATTATAAAGATTGCAGTGCAAGGGCAGACACACAACGCTTGCCCTTGCCACCCGGCTCATATGTAACATCTTGATGTAAGTTCTGATTTACATGCATGGCCTGCATTATCCATAATGATGATGCAAAAGACATTGAGGTATTAGCGTTGGATGTCTCACGTGTTTTTTGGTACGGTTAATTCAAGATTTTAATCAGCCCGGCTCGGCAGGAGCCTCGCCCTCCATAAAACAACAACTGGCTCGGTGGGAACCTCGCCCTCCCGATCATATTCTTTAATTGGACTAATTGGGGCGTTTGATTTGTAGGGCTTTCATGCGAGAGCTTAAGGTGGAGGGATTCATGCCCAAAAGTTGGGCGGCGCCGTTTTCTCCTGAGACCCGCCAATGGGTGGCTTCTAAGGCACGGAGAATGTTTTCACGTTCCAACTGCTGTATTTCTTCCATAGTACGGATGGGTTGTGATGATTCGGATTCAGCGATGGATTCGGATGCAGTGTCATTCTTTGAGGGTATCTTTGACACAGAGTTAGAAACATCGGGCAGGGCACGAGTGAAGTTTAGCTTGCCGTTGCGTGCGGTGATCACCGCTCGTTCGATCACGTTTTGCAATTCGCGAATATTGCCGGGCCAGTCGTAAGCTTTTAAGCAGCGAATGCAATCTTCAGTTAGGGGCTGGATGACCAATCCATTTTTCTTGGAGAAATGTTGCGCAAATGCAGTGGCTAGCAATATGACATCATCACCACGTTCTCGGAGAGGGGGCAATGTGATGGGAAATACATTGAGCCGGTAATACAAGTCTTCGCGAAACTCGCCTTCTTGAACGGATTTCGACAAATCCCGATTGGTTGCGGCGATCACGCGAACATCGACTTTTTTGGTTTTTGAACTGCCTACCGGTTCGAATTCGCCTTCTTGCAGCACGCGGAGAAGTTTGCTTTGCAGATCAAGGGGCAGTTCACCGATTTCATCCAAGAAAATGGTGCCGCCATCTGCCAGAGTGAAGCGGCCATCCCGTTTTTTGGTGGCACCGGTGAAGGCCCCTTGTTCGTGCCCGAAGAATTCACTCTCGATTAAGGCGGCGGGGATCGCGGCACAATTCACCTTGATAAACGGTTTCTTTTGCCTCCGGCTGTTTTGATGAATGGCGCGGGCGAACAGTTCTTTGCCGGTGCCGGTTTCTCCCAAGATCAAAACCGTTGCATCGGTAACCGCGACTTGTTGAACATCCTGCAAGACATCGAGAAGTACCTGGCTTCTCCCGATAATCTCACCAAAATTGTGGATGTCTTTGATTTCTTCTTTTAGATATTCCGCTTCATCCAGCAATTTGTTGATGGTTTTTTCGGCTTCCAACCGTTGGTTGATATCACGAAGTATCAACGTGTAATAGGGCTTGCCATTCATTTCAAAGCGGGACAGGGTCCCTTCGGCGGGAAATTCGCTTTCATCGAGGCGTTTGGCCATTAAGCCATCGGTTATCCACAAATAATTTCTATCGAGAGCCAAGGTATCAAAATGAGATACAATCCCTTCCAGCTTTTTTGCGCATCCAGGCCTTAAAAATTGATGAATGCGCTGGCCGGCAACTTGATTGGCCTGGCATTGAAAAATGGATTCGGCGGCGGGATTCATGATGACAATGTTCATTTGTGAATCCATCGAAATGATGGCATCCAAAGCGCTGTTTACAATGCGGCTCATTTGTTCTTGTTGTTCTTGTACGCGAATTTCCAATTCCCGGCGTGAGAGAACTTTTTGAATCACTTTAATCATGTATTCAAAATCGATGGGTTTGGTGAGAAAATCGGACGCCCCAGCTTTTAAGGCCTGAATGGCCGATTCCATGGTTCCATGTGCCGTAACAACGATGATGGGAACCTCTAAACTCTTTTCAGACAATGAATGCAGCAGCTGCATGCCATCCATGTTGGGCATGATTAAATCTGTGAGGATAAGATGGGGTGTGTTTGTCTCAAGGAGTAGGAGAGCCTGGCGGCCATCGTTGGCCGTGATTACGTCAAATCCTTGGAAATTCAGGAATATTTTGATATTTTCCCGAATCTCTTCTTCGTCTTCAACATACAAAATTGTGTATTTCATGGATTCATCAGTCCTGGCAACCCATTTTCCTCGTACAAGGATCAATCAAAAATGACGTATTCTATTTTAGAAAAAATTTGCAGAGACCATTGATGTTGAAGAATCAGCTTATGATGGAGTAAGATTTTAATACGCTTTTATTTGCAATGCTATGGAAATGAGAAATTGCCTTTTAAGGTTAATAACTTAAGATCAAATTATATAATTTCGTTTGTTGAAAATTGCTTAAACAAGAGCGCGGCTCGGCGGGAGCCTCGCCAT
>CAZEZQ010000538.1:0-4680 GCA_964516245.1 uncultured bacterium
GATGATGCAGGCGAGGACGCCTGCGCTCCAAAAAAGACTTTTTGCCGAATCGTCAATTCTTTTTGGTGGATGAATGAACGATAGATCAACACCTATTACCATAGCCATGAAACCCAAAAGTGGAAAGCACGCAAAAAACCTCCATCCCTGGATTTTTAGCAATGAAATTGAGCATCGCAAACCGTTCCCTGAAGCCGGAACTCTTGTGCACGCCGTTGACGAACGTGGCCAATCGTTTGGAATGGCGACCTACAATCCTCATAGCCTGATTGCCTTGCGCTTGCTTTGCCGGTATTACAATCCTCAGGCCGGCAATATGGAATGGTTCGTGCAGCGTTTTGAAAACGCACAATCTCTCCGCCGGCAGGCATTGCCCCAACGCTCGTCATACCGCTTGATCCATTCCGAAGCCGATGGCGTTCCCGGTTTGATCGTCGACCGGTATGAGAACCATTTTGCCGTGCAAGTTTTGACCGCTGGAATGGAGCGGCTCATCGACCCCATTCTGAATGCGCTCCATCAAACATTTCAACCCGAATCGATCGTTTTACGCAACGATAGCGAGACTCGAAAGTTAGAAGGACTGGAATCGTATGTGCGATTGGCGCATGGCAGCATAACAGAACCGGTCCAATTTCAAGAAAACCAAATGGCCTTCTATGCCGATCTTCTCAACGGACAAAAGACGGGGCATTTTTTCGATCAAGCCGAAAACAGAAAAGCTCTGGCAAACCATTTCGCAGGTTCGTCGGTTTTAGACCTCTTCTGCTACACCGGCGCTTGGGGCTGCTATTTGCTTGAAACCGGTGCCGGCCACGTCACTTTTGTTGACCGTTCCCGTGAAGCCTTGCAACTCGCACAAGCAAACATTGAAAGCAACCGTTTTTCCGGTGAAACCGAATTTCATTGCAGCGACGTATTCTCTTGGCTAAAAGAAGCCCGCCAGGCCAACCGGCAATTCGACTGTGTTATTGTAGACCCTCCCGCTTTCGCCAAAAACTCCAAACAGATGCGCCAGGCATTGCGCGGATATGAGGACCTAAACCGCCAGGCGTTGCATCTGGTTCGCGACGGAGGATTATATTGCACGTGTTCATGCACCCAGGTGGTCGACGAATCATTATTTCTTAACGCGGTTTTGCGCGCCGCCGTTCGAGAAAAGGTAGAAGCGCAACTTCTCGAAATACGCGGGCAGGCGCCCGACCACCCCATTTTGCTGGCCATGCCAGAATCGCGCTACCTCAAATGCCTTATAGCCCGTGTGTGGAAATCGAAAACAAAGAAAACGGATTAATACTTCTTAAAAAAAGCACAATCCAGCACTAACATGATTCTAACAAATTCCAGCCAAAGATATTTGGAATTTTTTGAACTACTGATTGAAGGGGCACGTTGTCCGCCGCGGCGGATTCCCCTACTCTGAGAGACAATCTCTTAGAATTTTCGTGTTAGAATCTACTAAACCGTTTCTTTTACAAAAAGGAAGTGTTATGCCACGAATTTTTGTCACGCTTTTTATTCTATTGATTTTCAATCTGCCTGCGGATTATGGGCACAGCCAAGATGATTCTGATTATGAATCGCGGATTCAGAAATTGGAAGAAGAAAACCAAGAGCTTCGCGACATCCTTCAACAAATGCAAAAACGCTTGGATAAACTTGAAGGACAAAAAAAGCCCGTCAAAGTGGAATCGCCTAAAACAAAAACGAAGCCAGAGGAAGAAAGCATTGAAAAACGCTTAAATGAACACGGCGAGGCCATTCAAAAATTGGAAGACGATGTGGATGATGATTGGATCCCTTCCATTGAAGGAGAGGCATTTCGACTTGGCGGCCGCCTTCAAGCCGGTTTTTTTAATCCCGGATCAGGTGAGCCATTTGCATCTTCTATGGCTGATCGTCCAGGGGGCAGTTTTTACTTGGATGAATTACGAGTCTATCTCGATGCCGATTTTGCAAACAAAATCCGCTTATACAGTTCTTTTGATGTAGAGCCGGATGATACGGGATTGGTTAAAGCGTTTATGGCTTTCGAAGAACTCCCTTTACAATCTGAGATGACGCTCGGCCTAAAAAACCGCTTTTACCGTCCTGACCGGTTCACTGAATATTTTCCACTCCCTGGGCTGGCATTTTGGCGAAGGCGCGACTTGGGGATTAACTGGAAAGGTGATTATGAACCGTTTACCGCTTATGTATCCCTAACCAACGGCTTACCCCTGGATGATGATACACCCGGAAAAGACGATTCAAACTTTATCTTGGGTGAAGATGACGACAACCCAATTGATATCAATGACGAAAAAGAAATTAGCGGTGGTTTGGGATTCGAATGGGAGTTTGAAGATTTTGGTGAAATCCAACTTCTAGGTTTTGCGGTTGCCGGTGAACTGAGCGATGAAGATGTTGATTTTCTCTTACGGCGCGTTCCCAACTATCCCATAACTTTAGACGACACCAAAGAACGTTTCGGTTTGAATCTCGATTACAAGATTGGTGAGTGGGACTTTATGGGCCAATACATCACCGCCAAAGATGGTGAAATGGACCGTGATGGCTGGTATGCCGAAGCCTCATACAAATTCGAATTTGACGATGCTGAATACATTCAAGACATACGGCCGCTGGTGCGCTACAGTGTGCTGGATATAGCGAACATTCGCCCTGATCCATTTGCTCAATTTGCATCATTGGGCTGGGACCGCCGCCAATGGCTATTTGCTCTCATTACAGAAATAACCAAAAACGTCCAACTCAACCTTGAATATCAACTAAACGAAGAAGACACAGGTGGGCAAGATGTCAACAATAATGAATTTCTGGTTCAGATGGAAGTTCGTTTTTAATTTACCATTGTAGTTTGAAGCAATCCTGGTTCTCTTTACGAATATTCAATCAAATGAATTTCAAAGTCATTTCACGCAGAGTTAATATTTTAGTTCTGAACAAATTTACGCATATTTTCTGACGATTTTAGAATTCATTGTTAGGATTATGTAAGCAGGTAAATTTCAACGAGGAGATTCCCACCTTTATGGACGAAGAAATTCAAAATGCAACCCAGGCTTCAGAAGCAACACAAGCATCAGAATCCAGTTCTATCTTGGAGAGTGCAGCGGAATCATTTTTCGGGTTGTTGAGAGAATCAAGCAATCAAGCGGATCAATACGCCGAACAACTGCATTATGCTGAAATATTATTGGCTCTGGTAATTGCCGCAATTCTATCGGCACTGATCGCATACCACCCACGACGCCGAATTGAAGCGACTGGGCCGGTAAGCGATAAAGAACTCAAGAAAACCCAAATCCTTATTGGTGTAGCCGGTGCAATCATGGTTGTCCTGGTTCAAGACAGCCTAGAGCGTGCATTTGGATTGGTGGGTATGGGCGCATTTGTCCGGTATCGAACAACGCTTCGGAATCCTGTTGATCTTTCCATTGTGTTTATTCTAATTGGAGTAGGTATGGCCTGTGGGCTGCAATTGTATCAATTCGCCATAACTATAACTGGTTTTATTTATGTGTTGATTTATGTATTGGAAGCCGACTTGGTAAGCACCCATATGGTATGGAATCTAAAAGTGGATACCAACGACCCTGTGCGGGTGGAAAAAGCCTTTCGTGAACTGGCGAAGGAGAAAAACTTTGAAATTATTCGATTGCGCAGCAGCCGCCAAGCTGGGGGGTTTCGTTGCCGTTTTTTAAGCAAAACCGCAATTGATACAGGCAAATTGACAGAAACGATTCAATCCCGTTGTGGTGAGGGTATGCACTATTCCCGTTTCGAATGGACTCTAGAACGGGAATAACGAGAAGAATAATTTTGTGTTAATTATCGTCAAACAAATTAAAATATGTTACACTTATCCATGAACTATCGTAATAATAATTACGTCTGAATCTGTGAGGGTGCAGCATGAAATTATCATATCTTTTCTGTTCTTTTATCATTCTATCGATTCTATTATGTTTTGCAGCGATTGGAACTCTCGCCGCCCATTTAACCGTTGATCTCTCAAAGGCTTGCAATCGTACCTATTTATCACCCTGGCCCAATCAAGAAGAATTTGGTTATCGTGAGTGGTTCAAGAACACAATGATTCTTCACGATGAAATCTTATTTGAAATTGAAAAAGATGGAAAAATTCTGACCCTTAAACCGCAAAATTCCGTTCAAATCAACTTACCCCACTCAAGAGAAATTGAAGGGATTTCGTTGCTTTGCAGCGCCAATTTCACTTATAAAGAACCCTTGAATTTTACGATTGGGATCATTTCAGATCACAGCCCGGATCCTGTTGTACTCAAAGCCAAAGCGTATGAGTGGTATCCTTGGGTAAATCCAAAAGAATTAATCAGAGAATATGTAGTTGAACGGTTTCATATCTTCGCCGACGGGCGGTTTGCCCAAGGATTGTTAGGATACGAACATATTGAATACGAAGGGCGTGTGAAATCCATTCAAATCCGCAATAATAACGCCAAAGAATTACAACACCTAATGATTGCAGCCATCACCTTGCACACCAAAGAACAACTTCCGGTGTGATGCTGCTTCGAGCTCTTGGCTGATGAACCGGCAATTTGGAGCGCAGGCGTCTCGCCTGCACTATATGTTGATGCAGGCGGGGACGCCAGCGCTCCAATATATGACGATACTGTTTGAATAGATTGGACT
>CAZEZQ010000539.1:0-1103 GCA_964516245.1 uncultured bacterium
CGGTGCTTACCCCCCTTGATAAGGGGGGCAAAAAATGTTTCCTAAACTTGTGGGTAAAGATCAGCCATATTAAAGGGGGTAGGCAGGATCAAAAATAATTATCTCTGAATCAATGCAATAATTGCCATTCAATGTATTCAAGCTAGGCACAGGCAGCAGATCGTGGCATACTCAAGTAGCACAATATTTTAGGCAAGCCAATCTTGGGAGGACATTTCATCATGGGCAACGTACATATTGGAGTCAACATGGAATTCGTGCGCCGGCACGACAAGCCGTTTGAAGAAGGGGCCAAAATCGCCGCCGAAATCGGCTATGAATACATCGAGCCGATGGTGCACACCGGCCGGCAGCTGCTCGGTGAAGCGGGATATTTTCACAGTGTCTCAATGAGCGACGACCCTTACCGCATCATCCGGGCCTGCGAGAAATACAACATTAAACTCAGCGGCCTTTCGAGCCACATCCCCTTATGCAAGCCGGATATGAGCGTGGACTACTTAAAGCAGTCAATTCGCTACGCCAAAGAGATCGGCGCCCCGGTGGTGAACACCGACGAGGGCCCCAAGCAGGATTGGACCACCGAAGAGGAAGATTACGTTTTGATTCGATATGCGCTGATGGAAGCGGCCAAATGCGCCGAACCGCGCAACATCAAAATCGGCATCGAGCCGCACCAGCAATACAGCCGTACCCCCGAAGGGTTGGAAAAAATATACAATCTGGTGAAATCACCCGCCATCGGTATCAACTACGATACCGGCAATGCCTATCTTTGCGGGGCGGATCCGGTGGAATGGCTGAAACAAGTCGCCGGCCGCCTGGTACACCTGCACGCCAAAGATATCTCTATGGCGCAATCCGAAGCCGAACGCGGAAAGGTCACCGGCACCCCGGTGGGCTGCGCCTGCGGCGAAGGCGTGATCGATTGGAAAGGCATCATCGAAGCCTGCAAACAGGCCCCCGGCGATATCGTTTTGTCGGTAGAATGCGGCACCATCGAAGAAGCCGAAAAGAGTTTCAAACACCTGAGCGCCTTGATATAGGATAGTGCACAGAATCTTGGAGCGCAGGCGTCTCGCCTGCACTATATTGTGATGCGG
>CAZEZQ010000539.1:1113-4676 GCA_964516245.1 uncultured bacterium
GGCATCCTGCCTGCACTGGTTACTTTTGCAGGCAAGATGCCCGCATCACAATTTCGCGCAGGCATGATTCAACGCAGGCGGGACGCCTGCGCTCCAAACATTGCAGGCTAGATGATTGCATCACAAGATATCACATTACTTGATAAACCTTCTTGGAGGACAAACACCATGACTCAAAACCAAAACCGGAGAAGTTTTATAAAACATTCCATCACCACCAGCACTGCGATCGCCACATCTTTCGCCATCAACCAAAACCGTGTGCTCGGCGCCAACGAGCGCATTCGCATTGGCATGATCGGCTGTGGCTGGCGCAGCCAGCATCATGTGGGATGGATCCAGCGCTCGTCGCAAGAAGTGCCAGCTGAAGTCATCGCCGTCTGCGATGTGTGGGAGAAAAAACTCAACGATGGAGCGGCCAAGGTCAAAGAACGGTTTGAAAAAGAGCCGGTTCGATATACCGGCCACCGAAAATTATTGGAGAACAAGGATATCGATGCGGTGGTGATCGCCACGCCCGACCACCAACATTCCCCGCAACTGATCGACGCAGTGCAGGCGGGCAAAGACGCTTATGTCGAAAAACCCATCGCCAGCGATTTGGATATCTTGAACCAGGCCTATGATGCGGTTACCGCAACCGGCCGCATCGTGCAGAACGGCACCCAGGGCCGTAGCAGCAAGGGGGCGCGGGCAGCGATGGAGTTTATTCAATCGGGCAAACTGGGCAAGGTGCTTCGCATCGAAGAAAGCCGCAGCCATTACATCCCCTATTGGAACCACTACGAAACCCCGCAAAGCAAAGACGCCACCCATTGGGACAAATTCTTGATGCACCTGCCTCCGCGGCCCTTCGACGCCGACCGGCACGGGCATTGGATGGGCTACAAAGAATATTCGCCCAACACCATCGGCGGGTGGATGAGCCACCTCAGCGATTTTGTTCACTACTTAACAAATTGCGGGTATCCGGTTTCATCGATTGCGCACGGTGGCATTTACTCGCCCACCTCAGAAGAGCAGCGAACCTGCCCCGATACGGTCACCGCGATTGTTGATTATCCCGAAGGTTTTACCACGCTCTTCACCACCCATTTCGGCAACGGCGCCAACGATTACACCTTGATCTTCGGCACCAAAGGCACCATGCGCATCCACGAGCCTGACGGCAACCACAGCGATGGGATCTATCCACGAGTATCAGGAGAGGGGAGCGAACACCCCGGCCGTTTGCCCATGGAAGAGAAAGTGTTGGAAGAGATTCCCCAAGACAATCATATGATCAATTGGCTGAAATGCATCAAAAGCCGTGAGCAGCCCAACGCCAATATGGAAGCGGGATACAAACAAGGCATCGCGGTGCTGCTGGCCGAGCGGGCGCGCATCAATGAACGCAAAATGATCTTCGACCGCTCCCGCCGCGAAATGATCCACGCATAGATGATTGCAAAGCAATTCAGCTGCACGAATTGGCAAACTATATATAACACTGTGGGGAGGTTGTGATGTTCAGGACTCATGGCATGCGGGGATTCACCCTGATCGAATTGCTGATTGTTGTCGCCATTATCGGGATCTTGGCGGCCATCGCGGTGCCCAACTTTTTGAACGCCCAGGTGCGCGCCAAGGTGGCGCGTAGTTATGCCGACATGAAAGCGATCGGCACCGGCATCGAAATGCTGCGTATGGACAAAGGCGTGATGCTGGTTGACCTGTGGGATGACGATTATGAATGGGCCACCAAACGCCTGGAAGAACAGTTTAACAATGTTGGGTTCAAATCGAACCAACTGCAGCGCACCGGGCGCGACGTGCTGGCGGTGCTGACTTCTCCCATTTCTTATATGTCCAGCGTGCCTACCGATCCCTTCATTGAAAAGAAGGGGGTGGATGTTCACGGCGGCAACAATGTCACATTCCGCAGTTACATCTACGGTGATTTGGAAACCCTGGATGCCGACATCGGCGGTTTTTATATCCCCCTTTACAACCCCAAACAAAATACGGAAAACACCCACGGAGTCCGCCCGCTCAAACCATTCGAGTGGGTCTTACTCGGCTTCGGCCCCGACGGCGACATGCCCACCTCAACCTGGGGCGTCCCCTATGAATCCAGCAACGGATTAACCTCCAACGGCGAAGTGGTATTGCGCTCTGGTGGCGGGACCGCCTAGTACACCGTCACACATGGAATGATGGCAATACTTTTTGATGTACGAAGTTGTTAGGAGGGCGAGGCTCCCGCCGAGCCGGTTTTCTGCATAAACAATTGCTTTTGAATTTAGATGTTTTCACCCATCAAAACATCTGTGACTGACTACTAGAATGAGCGGCAACCAAGGGAGGGCAAACCTCCCGGTGAGCCAAATTCTGTTCCAAGAATGCCAAGTAAGACCGCCAAGTGCTGGAAGGGTGGTTTTGGCGCTCTGACTACGTGATACAATTTGATTTGACCACAATATATTGAGGTGTAGTTATTCCTCCCCCAAGTTGGGGCCTGCGCGCCGTGGCGTGGAGGCTAGGAGGCAATGTCATTTAGTTTAGAGGTGAAAAACGTTTGGGTGGCACTGGTTTTTCAACCAGTGCTGATCCATCCAAAGTTCACACAATCTTTAGGCACAGGTTAGGAAACCTGTGCCACCCTTTTTTTACATATTCCTTATCTAAATGACATTGGGCTAGGAAGGGGTTGCGGCCTTACACACTCGCTGTGGTGGATTGATCGAGTGACTTATGAACCCGATTAGATGCCGCATAAGACATTTTGGCACATGAACTTAACTTGCCACCCGTCATTATATCTTTAATTCACAATTCGTTTGATATCTAAAGTTGGTGATCCGAAATTGAATAGCAATGCGAGTTTTTTGCCAGTGACTCGAAGGTAAGAAAGGGTTTGCACAAAATCGATCTCTTCCAATTCTGATTTGGCTTTGATTTCAACAATACAATCGCCAACATAGATATCCACTCTTTTTTTGCCGATTTTCTTATCCTTATAAAAAAGGTCTATTTCCGCTTCGCGAGTGAATTCCATATTTCGCAGTTTCATTTCATAAAACAATGCCCTCTGATAGACCACTTCAAGAAAACCAGGACCCAGGGCTTTGTGAACTTCCAAAGCCGCCGAAATGATCTCAGAGGTACCGTCATTGAATTCATGTTTGCTGCCGGACAAAGGTTGATTCTCCTCTTTCGTTGCAAGTTTCATTGAAGCACGAAAACGCGAAAGGCACGAATTTCACGAAGAACGACGAAAAGTCTGGCATTTTAGTTTTTCTAATTTCGGTAACTGTCATTTCGAACACAGTGAGAAATCTTTCCCCGGCTTAGAAACCGCCGTTGCCGTTTTTCGTGCTTTTCTTCATTTCGTGCTTTCGTGCTTCAAAATGAAAGAAGCCGGACGAATCCCAATATCTATATACATCGAAATTAGTTTGATGTAAAGAATCTATCACTCACGATGATGCGCATGGGCCTTGTTTGGACCTTTCCAACCACGTTCGACCTCGTCAGTCACACACCTTGAACGAATGCGATTAGCCTGAAAATTCCCGTTTGGC
>CAZEZQ010000540.1:0-4673 GCA_964516245.1 uncultured bacterium
TGATGCGGCTAGGCACCAGATAATCACGCGCCCCTTCCGGCGTGGATTTGCTGAGAATGGGGGTTTCAACTTCGACAAAACCATTCTTATTAAAATAATTGCGCACGATGTGGTAAGCGTAGCTGCGATACAGAATGGCATTACGCAGCTCGGGGCGGCGCATATCGAGATAACGGTATTTCAGGCGCACGTCTTCACCCACATCGACATGATCGTCGATGGGAAAAGCTGGGGTTTCAGATTCACTAAACACCACCATCTCATCCACCACCACCTCGATTTCGCCGGTGGGGATATTGGGGTTCACCGTACCTTCCGGCCGGTGCCTGACCTTGCCAGAAATACCAATGCAATACTCGCTGCGCAAAGCATGCGACTGTTTGTGCAAATCGGGGTGCTCAGTCGGGTCAAACACCAGCTGCGAATGCCCGGTGCGGTCGCGCAGGTCGATAAACACCACCCCGCCGTGGTCGCGCCAGTGCCATACCCACCCGCAGAGGGTGACCCGGCCATCAATGTTCGAAGCGCGGACATCGCCGCAATAATGAGTCCGTTTTAGCATAATTCTCTTTTCAGCCCGTTCCAAATTTTGTCGTAATAAGTCAGTGACCTGAAGTAATTCCCCTCCCAATATTGGGAGGGGTTAGGGGAGGGTTGAAAGGATATAAAGTGCAAAATCTTAACCTCCTCCTAACCCAATGTCATTAATTTAAGGATTTTGCTGTTAGGAGGAGGGCGAGGCTCCCGCCGAGCCGGTTTCTCGTTCAAGCGGCTCATCAGGAGATTCGCCCTCCCAAATCAATACCCAATTTGATCTTAAGTTTATGACATTGCCTCCTAACCACCCCTATTTCATTGGGGGTGGAATAAAAAGACTATTCAATTTGTTTATAATTCACTTCATATGACTGACCAATTACATTTCGTTAAAATAATTAAGAGTAGATTGTATCGGCTGGCCTATGCAGATGAAATGCCTGTGGAAAGCATGAATGTAACGGAATTCAATTACATCACATCTATCACCCATGGATTGATGGCTTCAACACCACATCCATAAAAATCATTCACATTTCGGGTTGCGATGATAGCTCCATTATGTTTTGCAATCGAGGCAATCATCATGTCGACCGGATCAACACCGAGTCCAGTTTTTTCACGTTGAGCGCAAAGATCGCCATACAATCGGGCAGAGGCTTCATCGAATGGTAGAATCCTCCCGCGAAAGCCCTGTTTTATAAAGGCTTGAAATTTTTCATCCAACTGCTGGCGGCGTTTTCCTTTAGGCAAGCGCGCGATACCTCGAAGAATTTCAGCGAGAGCAATCACTGTAATAGCGAATTCGCTCGTTTCATGCGTTTGAATCCAATCGGCTGCTTTTGGATCCGGCTCTTTCCGCATGAGTTCAGTTATGGCATCTGTATTCAAAATGATCATCTATCAAATTCCGGTGATTGGCGATGGCTGCCACGTTCTGGGAGAGTGAGGTCGATCCCATGTTTTTTGCCAAAATAACGTTGTGCCAGCTCTACCAGATTGGTAGATTTAGAATCTCCCTCTTTTGAGGCCTCGACCAGAATTTGCCGCGCATGGGCTTCCAGCGAAATGCCGGATTGCGCCGCCTGCACTCGCAAACTTTCTTTCGTCTGATCCGGTAAATTGCGAATTGTGATACTAGCCATATCAATCTTCCATTCATGCAATCATTGTAATCAATGATTGCATTGATGTCAATAAATGTTTGAAAGATTCGAGGTTCACTCAAGAGTACGCCGTTGTCTCTACCTCCCTCAATCCATAAACACCTCTCTCGTCCCACTGATGGTGGCATTTTGGTTGCCGAGATAAAACACAGCCAACCGGTGCAACAGAATCAACTGTGAAAAACCAATAAACCAAAGCATTCCACTGAAGGCAAGTAAATAGAAGAAACTCAATGTGTATAGGAACATAATAATGTGTGACCAGTAAGGATGTTGTTTAGAGATTTTTAAGAGCACCCCACCCGCCCCGGCGGGCTATAACAAGATGAAACTAAAGCGTTTCAATAATGCTTGCTCAACAATCCCCTCGCCCTCTGGGAGAGGGATAGGGTGAGGGGGCTTACTGAATAAACCAAGGTGTTTCAACAAGGAGGGCGAGGCTCCCGCCGAGCCGGTTTGATTGAACGACTACTGATTTACGCAAATAGTATGCATAACCAATTCAAATATCAGAACTTACGTGAATGTTTCATGAGAGCGGCTTGATACAATCCATAGCACAATTCCTTTGTAACTTAATGATTTATCTAATATAATCTGAAGGGTAAGGAAATTGATCATTATGATCCAATTGTATTAGGTATACTCGTTTGATCCATAAGCAAAGATTTACTGCAAAAACTGATTAATTCTGAAAATTTAAAATGTGATCTATTTAATACAATATTATGTCATAAGTGGAGTTTTCGAATCATGGGCGATATTTTAATTCGAGATGTTGACGAACAAGTAATCCAAAATCTCTCTAATCGGGCGGCTGCTCAAGGAACCAGTATGGAAGAGTACGCGAAAGAGATTTTGACTTCAAAGGTTGGTTCCCAAAAACGGTTGACCCGGCAAGAACTCATTCGCAAGGCCGATGAATTTCGCAAACGGGTAGGCCCCCAAAAAACCGACAGCACCGACCTGATTCGAGAAGACCGAGATAATCGATGAGCGAAAAATATATTATTGATGCTAGTGTGGCTGTTAAATGGTTTTATGAAGAACCTTTGCACCAGGAAGCACGACTTTACTTTGACAGTACCGTAAATTTAGTTGCTCCAGAGTTAATCAAACAAGAATTTGTCAACGCAATAGTGAAAAAAGTCCGCTGCATGGATGTGAATCCTGATGAGGGATGGCAATCTTATCAAGATCTTTTCAACTCTGACACATTAGAATTATTGCCAACTGATGATTTTTTAGAAGAAGCGTATAAGTTAGCTGTTTCTATTAAACATCCTGTTTATGACTGCATTTATCTTGCCGCAGCTAAACAATTGAATATTGCAGTTGTAACCGCCGACCAGAAATTCTTCAATCAAGTACATAAACACAGCAAATATGCAAATAATATTCAGCGAGTTGAAATTCCGCCTGTTGAATATCAACTCGAGGAGTCTTCACTTGAGGAAAATGATGAACAGACCACATAGAGTATGATTAATGATTTGGAATTGAAATTATTCATAAAAATTAATAAATAAACATCCAATGTGGCCATTCACTTACTCTTATTCATTTTTCATTCGAGCCAACAAGCGGTCTCTCAAACCGGTTTGATTGGAACGGGATACAATTTCGTTTCGAATTTTCTCCGATTGCTTCTTACGATTTTGCAGGTAGCGGTCCATCTCTTCTTTGTGATGCAAATAGTAGCCGATCACTTGATACACATCCGCCACATGTAAGGTGGGGTATTGCACGGCAATCTCTTCGGCAGTGGCGCCGGTCTCATACGCCGCCACAACCGTATCGAGAGTGACCCGTGTATTGCCTACTCGAATCACACCGTGATTGTCGTAAGAGAGGGGTAATTTTGGTTCTGCCAGAATTTGATTCATTGCTACGATCCTCTTATATCATGATGTATCGAAATTCATAGGTGAATTTAATTTTACTTATTATACATTGTCCGTTTGATAATCTTAATCGAAATCGACATTTCCGCTCCATACGCAATACAGGCGCGTATATCTTCCTCTTCAATGTCGTATTCCCTGATCAATTCCTCATGAGACATACCATCCGCCAACAAATCCAATATCAACGAAACCCAAATACGGCGGCCACGAATACATGGCTTGCCAAAACAAACGTTGGGATTAATCGAGTACTCGTAGGATGGGTCACGCCGTTCGACCCATCATTGATCTGTCTAAATATCTGGAATGAATTTTCTTGCTTTAATTTTTATGTTGTGATATTTATATTCGATACTTCAACATAATAGATACTATTATACAATGACCAATTACCGGCGTTATTACATCCCAAATACACATTATTTTTTCACGGTAAATACTTGGAAACGAACTCCTCTATTTGCAAACAAATTTGCTCGTGATTGTTTAAGCCAAGCTATCCATCACACTCGTGAACGTTGGCCATTTCAAATTGTTGCATTTGTTTTATTGCCTAATCACCTCCATACAATTTGGCTTTTACCAGAAGATGAGATAGATTATTCGACTCGTTGGCGTCTAATCAAAAGCACCTTCACAAAACTTTATTTGGAAAAAATAAATTTCAATATTCCACGGACAACTTCACGAAAATCAAAAAATGAACAATCCATTTGGCAAAGGCGTTTTTGGGAACATATGATTCGTAATGAGGATGATTTTGGAAAACATTTCGATTATATCCATTACAATCCTGTGAAACATGGTTATGTGGAGAATCCACGTGATTGGAAATGGTCAACATTTCATCGTTATGTAAAATTACAATGGTATGATTCCGATTGGGGTGAGACCAAGCCAAGTGGAATGATTCGAACCTGTGTTGGAGAGTAAATGTGTAGATTGATGGGTCAAACGGCGTGACCCATCCTACTTCACCTAACCCACTCAAACCAAATAACTTACAATCTTGGCCCAAAACTTGCTTTATTGCGTATGGAAGCAAATTGTTTACATCTCAAGT
>CAZEZQ010000541.1:0-4664 GCA_964516245.1 uncultured bacterium
GAAGAATGGCCAAATTGTGCATTTGCGTTTTGCGATAGGCCATCGCCAAAAATTGGACTGTATCCAAATCTTCACTGTTGAGAGCATAAGCGGATTGCAAGAAACGAATGCCCTTGTCCCATTGATTGGACCACAGGTATGCCAACCCGGTATGTTTGACAGCTTCCCAATCTTCTGCGTACTGACCGGCATAGTTTTCCAATAGTTTACCGGCAGCGTTATATTGTTGGTTTTGAAAATACAAGAATCCCAATTCGCGTTTCAGAGAAAATGTTTCGGGCTGCTCTTTCAATACTATTTCGTATTGTTGGATGGCCGGTGGCAATTGGTTTTGTTTGAGATAAAGCGCTGCCAAGCGTTTGCGAATGGCATTGTTTTTTGGGTACAGGCGGAGATATTCCCGCAGGGCGATAATTTCTTTTTCAGTATCCCCCAGTTTTTGAAACATATTGGCCAACAGGCGATACGAATCCCCATCTTCTTTCCATAGGCTCAATACGCGGCAAAGTTCGTTTACGGCCTTGGTATACCGGTGTTGAGCGGCAAATTTCCGCGCTTGCTTGCGGGCCATAGAATGCAGTTTGTGGGCGGCGGTACTATTCGATTTGGCGATATGTTCCACAAAACGCTTATAAATCCAAATTCGTTTTTCGATTCGCGCATTGCGAATTTTGGAAAAACAGCGGTTTGTTACTGCCTTTCGAGTGTCGAGGGGAAGCACCGCAATGCACGTGTAAAAGAGTGTTTTGGCTCTTTCTTCCTGCTCCAATACTTCCAAAATATTATTTTCAAGCGATTCGTATTCAACAATGAGAGTTTCGAGGCGAGTTGTTAATTCTGAAGAGAGAGCCTCATGCAATTGCTGCAATTTGTCATAATTGGACAGCATTGTTTGGTCTGGCTGATTTCCATCGATATTTTGTATTTCGATGTGATGCAAGCGGGATTTCAATTTATTCAAGAGATCTTGTTTTTGCAGGTATTGATTGACGTTGTTCAAAAATTGCCGGGCCGTACCATCATGGTTCGAGGTAATCGAACCTTTGTTTCGCAGCGATTGCAAATCACGCTGCAACTGACGCAGGCATGAGTCGATGGTTTCACGAATTCCGTCCCGCAGGGCCGATTCCATTTTTTCTTGAGTGAGGATCGGGGTTTGGCGGATTTGAGATTTGGCGAAGGAATCTTTGAGAGATTCAAGAAGCTGTTTTCGCCGCATGGAGGTTTGCAAGCGTTCTTTATTGGCTTGGCGCAAATCTTCTTGGAAGGCATCGAGTGATGCATCCTGCACCACAAGATCGTCTTTCAAATGTTCGGCAATGGACCCTTGGCTTTTCTCTTTTTTCATAATTTTTTATTGGGTTTGGGATCCGTATAAGGCAGAATTACATTTTCGCTGCCCTGGTTCATAACAATAGCCGGGCCGGTAGGTTCGTGAATCGTCAATTCCACATTGTTGATGGAGATCACCGTACCGGGATAAATATTCTGCTTGGCGCGAACCATGCGCGTGTGATTCATGCTCTCATCCAATTCGGCTTGCAATGATTCTTGCTGCCCGTACAACTCATTCAGCGATTTTTCGATTTCTTCACGCATCGACAAGGCTTTGTTTCTGGCTTCTTCGATATCTTTTGAAGGGCCTGTGGTATGCTGCTCTTGCATCTTTAGCATTTCAAGCACTTGGTTGCATTTTTCTTGCGCCTCTTCTTGCTGGCTGATTTTGTCTTGGGTTTCAAGCAGCATGGTTGACAGGTCATCTGTCCGGCCCCCCAATCGAATCCAGGTTTTGATGCCCAGTTCTGAGCCGATTGTTGCAGCGCAAACTTCATGGTCGGCATCGATTTCACCGCCAACGATTTGCCCCGGTTCTTTGGAGACCACCACCCGGCTGCCCGAATAAATTTTGCTATTGATGATTTCGGCTTCAACCGAAACATCACCAATTGAAAAAACCGAAGCGTTGGAAATAAATTTGGCTTTCACCCCCTGGTTCGACTCCAACACGGCTGTGTCTTTCCCGTGCACACCGCCTTTGACGATGATTTCTTCTTTGGCTTCTAATTTTGCGCCCTCAACCACACCCTGAACGCATATAGTTTTCTCGGATTGCACGGAAAACCCCGATTGAACATTTTCGGTGATCACTACAGTCACTTTGGCATCGATATTGCCGGTTTGATAGGCGACCGAACCGTCGATTTTTAATGTAGGGTCTAACAGCAATACCCCGTTTTTTTTGGTCAAGCAGCAATCTTCTGTAGTGATTAACGAATGTCCATCATCAGAAATTTTGGTGTGATCGCAAAATGGAAATTCCGCTTCAGAAACTTCAGGAGGAGAGAGCAGTTGGTTGGTTACGGTATAACCCGGTTTGCCGGGAACCGGTGGGACTTTTTTGGCGATCGTCTCTCCGGCTTGAACATATTCAAACAATTTGATGTCTTTAAATGATACGCTCCCATCTTCCAACTGTTTGGGGATTAGGTTGAGATCATCCAAATCAAACACAAATTCGATATGTCCACTTTGGCCCGGTTTGGGTGGGGTCCCCTGGCCCACACACACCTCTTGGTCAAATTGCTGCTGGTCGAAGATCGTTTGAATTTTGCTAATATCGATCCCATACGTAAAGCCTGACAGGTTAAGCCAGCTCTCAATCTCTTCTGCTGAATAAAAGGAAGCATCCAACGAATCGACGCTAATCCAAAGCGACATGCCATTTTGGCTCATTCGATACCGGGGGCCAATTTGTTGAAACGCCTGGATAAGAAACTGTGGATACCCGGTTTTTGCATCCAGAGTAACATTGGGTAAGTTTTGTAAAATTTCGCGGGGAACATTTTCGCAATATTTGCGGATCGAACGGAGAGCATTGCGTATGGTTTCTTGAAACCGTTCGGGAGACAAGGTTTCTTGTATCAGTTCCAGTGTTTCTATGAAACCGTTAATATTTTCTATTTCATTGCGTATTTTCGTGAGTTTGCGCTCTCCGGTTGAGTGCAAGGCTTTCGAAAAATTCGCTGACTCATCGTGCAGCCAATTGATGAACTCAGTTTTATTGAAGGATTGGTTCTCGGTTCGGTTGTCGCTCATGTTCGATCCAGTTTACAATGAAGTATTCTATTTAAGACAATCCGGCAAAAAATCTTCTTTACTTGTGGCGCGGACATCTTGTCTGCATCAGTATATAGTGCAGGCAAGATGCCTGCATCAGTATAGACGTACCGGCAAAAAGTCTGATCCAGAAAACGACCACACAATATATAGTTACGTGGATATCTAATCTGCACTTTATGTTGTTGCAGGCGAGGACGCCTGCGCTCCAAAAAAGACTTTTTGCCGGAAAGTCAGTATAAAGTGCAGGCAAGATGCCCGCATCACAATATGGGTAACCGCTTGCCGGAATGTCATTCAATATAAGATTTTTATGGTTCCGGTTCTGGAGGAAGCATTTTGGAATTTCGTTCATCTCCATTTTGGATTTGTTTCCATGCATGCTGATAGTGAAGGGCGTATTTCGTTGAGAATTTCATAATTGGTTGTACGAATTTTTGATCAAATTCACCCCATGCTTTGTTGTTTTTTACCGTCTTGTCTTCGAGCCCCCGCAGCAAATCTTGATACACCGGCTCGGCTTCTGTTAATTTTTCTTCCAACAACTCAATTTTATTAGCCAACATTTCGGCTGTTTGAAGCGATTTGTCATGATACAGGATTTCTTGCATGTGATCGTTCAAAATGGCATGGGCGTCTTTTAACAGTACAAACGAGTAATGAATAATTTTTTGTTTGGCATGCAAAAAGAGGATCCGGTATTCTTTGGCCTTTTTTATATATGGTTCCAAACGCTGCATTTTGGCTGTGTATTCATCCATGTGCCTTTCGCAAAATGTTTGGCATACATCCACTTCAGATAAATCTTGGTTTTTGGCCGCTTCGAGCATGGTTTTGTTGGCTTGCTCGACCTCTTGGATGATTGGATCTTCTTGTTTTTTTCTTTGTATGGCTGACTCAAACAGGCTTAAGTCACGCGCCAAACTTGTGCATTGGTTTTGTTCTGCTTCCAATCGTTTTAATGTAATCACAAACGATTTGCTGCTGTTTGGATCGATGCTTCGAAGCGTATCTACAATCAACCGGCAACTGTGTATCCGGTTGTTGATTTCAGAAGCAATGCTGTCTTTTCCACGAATCGCGCGTTGGTTTTTTTTCCCGCGGGCGAATTTGCGGTGTTTGGATAAAATTCCATTCATTTCATCTTTGGTGATCCACACCACGCGCCCTCCACGAACGGTTTTGATCATATCATCCGGGTTGATCCCCTCTTGCTTGGCTTTGTAATTGGAAACCACGGCATCGACCGACTGCAGCAAATTCTGGATTTCTTCCATAGAATATTGAGTGCGAATTGATGCGGCGTTCTTATTCTCTGAGGATTTTTTGTCATTTTGATTCATGATAAAACTAACCAAAAATATTTGAATTTTTGTAAAATCAATATCCATGGGAGAGGGCAAATTCGCCGCAGGTGCGTGAAACCGGCTCGGCGGGAGCCTCGCCCTCTGGGCTACTCTTTACCTACAAAATGTGAATCTGGTGTTCCCCCCTTATTAAGGGGGGTTAGGGGGGATGTGGCTTTTCTCATTCCGCCAGATCCCCCC
>CAZEZQ010000542.1:0-4659 GCA_964516245.1 uncultured bacterium
ACATTCGGGTGATTTTAAACTCGAGAATACTTCGGTGTGACCGCAAATTTAGCCCCAAAAGCCATTTTTCGGACAGAGACTAGCAACGTAGACATCCAATTTGCACTTTATATTGTTGCAGGCGAGGACGCCCACCAAGGCGCGTCTATGACCTGCGCTCCAAAAAAGACTTTTTGCCGAATCGTCAAAAATGCACCTCCATGTTTTATAAGAAGAAAGAGGAACACCGTTCAGCATTAAAAGTGAGTAAATTCATGTTCTTGATTAGTAGAGACATTGGTTGATTCATTTTCTAGTCGATTGACCGGTGTGGAGCCTTTGGTGAACTCATCAAAGTTTTCACCGGTTTCAGTATGTCTTATGGAATATGATTTTTGCTTGACTGATTCCATAAGTTTGCGCACTTCTCCCACCTTGAATCGAGAAACCATATCCTGCATGGATAGCGCTTGAGCAGAAAGTTCTTCGCTGGAGGCCGCCAATTCTTCACTGGATGAAGAATTCTGTTGTGTTACCTGATCCAATTGAGCGATGGTATCGCGAATTTGAGAGGAGCCCCGGCTTTGTTCTGAACATGATTCTGCAATTTCCTGCACCAGATGGGAGGCTTCTTGAATTTTGGGCACCACATTTTGAATGCGTTTACCAGCCTCTTCAGCGCGTATTACGCTGTTTTTGGAAAGTTCGGTAATTTCTTTGGCGGCTGTTTGGCTGCGTTCGGCCAGTTTGCGCACTTCAACTGCCACCACGGCAAAGCCTTTGCCCATTTCACCGGCGCGGGCGGCTTCGATTGCAGCGTTGAGAGCCAAGAGATTGGTTTGATCAGCGATGTCTTCAATGATGGAGATTTGTTCTGCTATTTTTTTCATGTCATCAACGGTTTCCATTACCACCTCTCCACCGCTTTCCGCATCCTGGGCGGCTTGTTGTGTAACCTGGTTGGTTGTCGTAGCATTATTGGCGTTTTGTTCCACTGAAGAGGCCAATTCTTCAATGGCGGCTGAGGTCTCTTCGAGATTGGATGCTTGTTCGGTAGCGCCGTTGGCCAGATTTTGAGAAGAGGCTGAGAGTTCTTCAGAGCTGGAGGCCACTTGCTCTGAGGCCTGTTGGATGCCCGCCATAACTTGCTGTAAATTGGCCGACATTTCATTTAGTGATTTGGCCAATATACCGATTTCGTCTTCTTGGTGCAAATCTATTTGTTGAGTCAAATCACCATCACTCACCAGTTGAGCAAAATTCACGCCTTTTAGTAGAGGACTTATGATGCCCCGAGCGATCACATAGGCAAGAAAGACACCAATCGCGGCTGCTATAAGGCTAATAATAATCACGGCTTGGCGGGTTGCAGCCGCGGCAGTTAGCATTTCTTGATCGGTCATTATATTGTCATTTACCGAGGCGATAATATTGTGCAATCCGCTTTGCATCTCTTGCAGCATTGGTTGAGTTGTTTTGGCAAAGATCATTTCCGCCTTATGCATTTGATTGACTTTGTTATTGTGCCAAACCAGCACATCGTCGATACGTTTGAGGCAATTATAAGCTGTCGGTTTGGTGACGGCCATATAATACGAGCGTGCTTCTTCTCGATTTTTTTGATCCAATAAGGATTGAATGTGCTCTGCACTTTGATGCAGTTTGTTATGGGGGATTTCCAATGCTGTTAGTAATGAGTCGAATTCTTTATCCTGGCCGCGCAGTTGCTGAGTCTGATTCGAATACATCCATTGGCCCAAACCGCATTTGTGAGGGTCTGTTTCGGCTTCGATGAAATCCAAGGAGGAATCCACAAAGACATCTTTGACTTTGTTTGCCCAGGCCAAGTGATCAGTCTTCTTTTCGCGGAGGAAATTTCCGGTTTGAAAATCCGCTTGTACAAATTCACTTCCAATTTGCTTTGCCGATTCGTGCAATTTTTGATGTGGTTCTTCTAATGAAGCCAAAAGCGGCTTGAGTTCAGGAATCAATGCTTCCGCTTTTTGCCGGTCCTCGCCATGATACCACTGACCAAAGGCGCATTTGTGAGAATCGGTTTCAACATCCAACTGGGTTACGGTTTCATCGGTAAACAATTTGGTTACGTGCTGCGCCCAATTCAGATGGTCTACTTCTTTTTGCACCATCACCGCTTTCAATTTGTTTCCCTCAATCACCTGCTCGGCATTTCCTACGATTCCATTGATCCCCCAAATCGACCAAATAGCTACTACACCAATCAAAAAAATCAATGAACCGAAACCAACAGTGAACTTTTTACTTAATTTTAAATCTTTCCACTTCATGTTGTTTTCCCCTTTGATGATTTGTTGTTCATTTCGTTATTCACAGCAGGAATTGTGCCAATAAACATGACTAAATTGGTTTTATGTTGAATGTAGTTTAAATTCAATATTATGAATATATTATACTAAATTAGTAATGAAATAATTTGATAACAAGGTCAGATATACATTTTGTGTATTAGATTACTGCATTGTAGTGTTTTAGGTTACAATGCTTGTTTTAATATTCTTATGGATCATAAAATTTTATAATTTTTTATTAACTAGTATTTAAGTTGAATTCATTCTGGACGTTAAAGTATAGTTTTAAACCAAAACATTTAAACCAAAACATTTAAACCAAAACAGTATTGTAAATTTTTTACTATTCAGATATATTATAATTTAGAAATAATTTTCTATGTGGGTATCCTTGATTTGTAAAATACAACAATTGTATTGCTATAAATTTTGATTCTTGATTCGTTCAAAATCTATTTATTAAATAAAATGATCGAAATAAAATTCATTTACTCATTGTTATAAACATTACCTATGAAAACTTACATCAAATTTCTCATTATTGGCCTTGCCCTAAGCGCCGCATTGTGGATTGTTGACGCGTGGATTGATTCCGTTTGGTTTTTTGAAGCCTCGTTTGTTGAAAGACTCTTTGCCGGTCTCACCTCTCACGAAATTTTTATGAGGGTGACATCCGTCATACTCTTCATGGGGTTTTCATTATTTGCGGCCCATATCATCAATCACCTTCAATATAAAGAAGAAGAATTGCAGCACAGTTATGGTTTTCTGCAATCTTCATTGGATGGTTTATCCAGCCATATCTCCATATTAAATAATGAAGGCCGCATTGTTGCCGTAAATAAAGCATGGCGAGATTTTGCCCGGGATCATGATTTGGATCAGAATTCGTGGGAAGGAGTGGATTATTTAGCGGTCTGTGATAACACACTAGGCGGCGATGCACACTATGCGGAACAGATAGGTGAAGGGATTCGAAGCGTGCTTTCGAAAAAGAGCCAATGTTTTACTATGGAATATCCCTGCCATGAGGAGAGTGAACAGCGTTGTTTTCAAGTTCAAGTCACTCCCTTCCCAAATAATAAATCATCCTTTGTTGTGGTTGCCCATGATAATATCACGCAACGAAAACTGGCCGAAGAAAAAAACAATCATCTCTACCAGATGTTGCTCGCTATTCGTAATGTCAACCAGCTCATCGTACGAGTCAGTGATCTCAAACAATTGCTGCAAAAAACATGCGATTTATTAATTGAGACCCGTGCCATGCACAACGCTTGGATAGCCCTCTTTCATGAGAATGGAAGATTGGATGACTTTGCTATAGCTGGCCATGATCCAGAATTCACATCTGAAACGCTTGGAACGTATTTGCAAAGAACAGATTCATTCAAATGCATCCAATGCACACAAAATGAATCGGCATTATTCATTACAGACGACCCAGCAAATACCTGTGTAGACTGTCCCTTTTCGAAATCCTACAAAAACCGTGGAGCGGCAGCGATTCGCTTGGAACACAAAGGGATTCGGTACGGCTTAATTGTGATCAATTTCGATAAGCACATGGTTAGCAACCAGGATGAATTGGATTTGCTCAATGAAGTGGCCTCTGACATATCTCTTGCGATTTACAATCTTAAACTGGAACAACAACATTTAAAATCTCTCGAGCGAACCAATTGGTTATCAACCATCGTTGAACACAGCACCAACATCTGTGTGGTGAAAGATTTAAATCTCCGGGTGCTGGCCACCAATCAGGCATTCGTCAAAATCGCAGACAAATCTTCTACTGATGAACTGCTCGGAAAAACTGATGCCGAAATCTTTGGTGTGAGCGAAGAGCAAGAACCGGTTCGATCCTATATGGAAGGTGAGCGCAAGGCTCAGAGCCTGAAACCGGGTGAAGAAATCGTTCGCGAAGAGCCGGTAATTCTTCCCGATGGGAAAGAGAAAATTTTCCTTACGCGTAAATTTCCCGTTTATGATTCGAAAAACCAACTTATCGCCACGGCCAACATTTCCACAGATATAAGCGAATGGATATGGATTCAAAGAAAGATTAAAGAACATGAAGAGCAACTTTCAGCCATAGTCAACACAGCTTATGACGCCATTATCACGATGAACGGAGTAGGAAATGTGGTTACCTGGAACCCGGCGGCGGAAGCCATATTTGGCTATTCGGCTTATGAAATTTTTGGAAGAAACCTTCACCATGTTCTTGCTCCTGAAGAGTACCATGAACCTTTTCATCAAGCGTTTCCACATTTCCGCGAAACCGGCAAAGGGAACGCGATTGGTCAAGTATTAGAAATGGAAGCAATACACAAGTCTGGCAAAAAATTTC
>CAZEZQ010000543.1:0-381 GCA_964516245.1 uncultured bacterium
CGAGCCGGTTTGATTGAACGACTTCTGATTTACGTAAATAGCCTGCATAACCAATGAAAATTTCAGACCTTACGTGAATATTTCATAGGAGACTATTCCAAATTGACCATTTTCTACGATAAACTTGAACCAATAGATAAATGATATTAGTTTCTTCAAATTTTTCTTGACGCATAAGAACCTTCTGTATAATATCAAAATCCTAAACATATTTGTTGGAAAGTTGCTTGTCATTGGGGTATTTTGACAAAGGTTGTAATGAGAAAGGTCCCTGAGTATGTTTAACTCATTGGTTGATAGGGGCTTTGAAGTTCTTGCCCTTCACCATGCTGAAGCGATTCTAAAACATGACATGCCAGAAGCAATTTCTGAAATTGAAAC
>CAZEZQ010000543.1:391-4659 GCA_964516245.1 uncultured bacterium
AGGAAATATTGAACTACCTATAGAGGAAATTATACGAGGTGGTGGTGGTGAAGGCCAACTCACTCAGCGGATAAGGCGTGCTCTCACAAAAAATGATTGGAACAAGCACATTTTTGAAATTAAGAAGATTGTTGACGGTGAGGTCAAAGAATCAGTTTCACATGAAATCGACCATGTGAAAAAGTTTGGTTCTTTTGTTTTTGCGCTTGAGATTGAGTGGAACAACAAAGATCCATTTTTTGATAGGGACCTTGAGAATTTCAAGAGGTTACATGCAGATGGTGTCATTTCTATCGGAGGAATAATCACTCGCGGTTCGTCATTGCAAAATTCATTGCGGAAACGTATTGCAAGGTTTGCTAGCTATCGTGGAATTTCAAATTTGGATAAATTAAAAGACTATTATAATCCAACACAACGTCAGATCGCTAATATAGAAAATGCTGTCAAGACAGCAACCTCTTTTGAAGAAGGATGGGCACGAGCCTTTGTATCAGATAAGTTTGGTGAGGCAACAACACATTGGCGAAAACTTCAAGATCGTGTGCATCGGGGTGTGGGAAACCCATGTCCGCTTCTTCTGATTGGAATACCTGATTCGATCCTTGTTGGATAACAGCTTGGGAGGTCAAAATGGCTGGAAAAGTATACAACATTGTTGAACCAAATCCATCAAAAGATTTATTCGAAAAAGTAACAGGACAGTACTCCACAATTTTGGCTGATCCACCATGGAAATTTCAAAATCGGACCGGGAAAGTAGCCCCGGAGCATCGTCGCCTACTTAGATATCCTACTATGGAACTTAAGGAAATAATGGATCTACCTGTTTCCCGTCTGGCTGCAGCAAAATCTCACTTGTATTTGTGGGTGCCGAATGCTCTTCTCATGGAAGGTCTTCAAGTAATGGAAGCATGGGGATACACATACAAGACAAACCTTGTTTGGTACAAAGTTCGTAAAGATGGCGGTCCTGATGGGCGTGGTGTTGGTTTCTATTTCCGTAATGTCACTGAATTAATTCTTTTTGGCGTTCGGGGAAGTATGAGAACGCTTCCACCGGGAAGAACACGGGTAAATTTGATTGCAACTCGTAAGAGAGAGCATTCAAGAAAGCCGGATGAGATATATGAAATCATTGAGGAGTGTTCGCCTGGGCCTTATCTAGAATTGTTCGCACGCTTTAGACGCATGGGATGGTATCAGTGGGGCAATGAAAATGTCGAAGAGAATTCTTTGTATGGAGTAGCGAAACGCATTGGCCATACTGACTCACAGCTTAGGCTAATTGACTCTATAAAAGGATATGAGGCGAAATAGATTTTGAAAATCACTTTTGAAAATCACTTCTCCAACAAAGCTTTGCATTCAAGATTTCCATATTCGCCCTATCCCTCGCCATTCTCTTACCCTCATATTATGATTGTTCGATGTATTACTCTCTAATTACTCAAGAATTTTTTGTATGAAACCTGAACGAATTCAACTCAAAGAATGCCTTATTATCGCCCTGATGCTGGCGGCGATGATTTTGTTGTTTTGGTGGCGGGTGTGGACCCCTTCGGCTGCAGACCGGATGCATTTTTCTGACGATGTTATGATCAAAGATTACCCCACTCGACTGGGCTTGTTTCGCCAATGGACCGAAGGAGACTTCCCCCTTTGGGACCCATACCAATTTGGGGGATGGTCGGGGTTTGCCAATTGTGAGGCGGGACTATTGTACCCTTTGAATTGGATATTGATCCCTTTTGTGAATTCACCCGCATTTGCTTTTCAGGTTACGCAGTTTACTGTACTGTTTCATTTTTTGCTTGCCGGGCTGGGCATCTATATTCTGGCCCGATACCTAGGGCTCTCTCCACTCGCAGCCACCCTGGCCGCGGTGGCATTTGCCTTTTGCGGGTTTCATTGCGCACACAAAAAACACACGAATATGCTGTATACCCTGGTTTGGCTGCCGTGGCTGCTGTGGCTGCTCGAAATTTGGCTGCGGGAAAGGCGGAGCATTGCCTTGCCCGTGTTGGCAGCCTTGCTTGCTGGGGCAGTGTTGGCGGGGCATCCACAAGCTTCGCTCTATATCGGAATTTTCCTCTTTGCCCGTATGGCGTTTGGTGTGTTTGAACGAACAGAGAGAGGACCCAACCGCCCCTGGGAAACGCTTCAAATATCAGTGCCTGTGCTTGGGGTGTTTGCTTTGGTGGTTTTGGTCACCTCCGTGCAATGGATGCCGCTATGGGAACTGATTCAACAAAGCGAACGGGCCACCGCCGATACCTTTCAGCGCAGTACCGAATTGTCTCTCCCACCCATCGAAATGATCGACGCGGTTTTGCCTGAAGCGCTTCAAGAGTGGTCTCAATTTGAAGTATACGCCTGGGGCAGTACGCCTCTGATATTGGCTCTATTGGGATTGCTGATTGCCCAAAGCACCTCATACGACCGCTTTCTTGCGATTGCCGCCGTTTTGGCGGTAATGCTCTCAATGGGCGAATATTTATTTTTATACGATCTCACCTATAATCTTGTCCCTGGAGTGGCTTGGGTGCGCGCGCCCAGCCGCTGGATCTATTTCGCCAGCCTTCCGATTGCCTTCTTGGCAGGCAAGGCATTGGACCAACTGTATAGGCTCAAACAAGAAAATGCGGAGTCGATCTCTTCTATTGTCAAGATTCTCGCTGCCAGTTGGTTTGGTTTGATGGCGTTATTGGCTTTGTTCATCCTGCCCCAAACCGAGGGTGCGATGCAAAACCGGGTAATGCGCACGCTGCTGCTTCAAATTCTATTCAGTGGAACTCTTTTTATTGGCCTGAGCCTCCATTTGAACCGGCGGTTGGCGACCGGAGGGTTGGCGGTTTTGGCCATCTTTTTAACCTGGATCGAACAAGGCACGTATTACAACCGCTTGGATCTAAAACCGGGTCCGGGTGGTTACCCAATCAACCAAACCGTGGAAGCGATCCATGGTGCGAAGTGGAACCAGCGAACAAAGGTGTATTATGGGGCAGGGGGTGTACGTGACAAATTTCACGGCGCGGCGCAGGATTTCCGGGAGTTGGACGGCCAATCTCCTCTCACACCGGTTTTGCAACAACATTTTCGCTTGGATACCGCCATTTTTCATCCCAGAAACTATAATGCCGAATTGCTGCGAATGGCTGGTGTAGGTATGATTTTGACGGATCATCAAAATTTGGTCCCTCCATACAAACAAGTGGAAGATAACCTTTTCATCTTCGACACTCCGCCTATCCGTGCCCGCTTTTATACCGATTGGTTTCACATAAAGAACCAAGACCAGCGGAATCTTCTCAAATTTCAAACCTTTCCTGACGAACGGGTATTGATTCGCAATTTGGAGGCGGAAACAGACAATGAGGCGGAAACAGACAATGAAAATGAATCCGAACAAATAGAAGAAGAGACTGAATCGCAGGAAGAATCTCACGAGATATATCCACAACCGTTTTTATTGGCAAGTTCCACAATTAAAGCTGTGACGCCGCAGGCTATGTTGGTTGCGGATGGAGAAGATCAATTTGAACCATTGGGTGAACAGCCTGGGTATTATGTGGGAGTAGCCAGCGCTACGAGTGGAAAAGTAGAAGACGTTCAGGTATTCAACCTGGTAGAAAGTTATGCACAGAGCGATCAACCGGCGCATGAGGAATTTTTGCAGTTTGTGGATGAGATTCCAGTTGGGAAAAAAGTTATGGCAGCCATTTCAGACAATGCTGCCAACGTGCTCTTGAAAAAAGGGCTCAAAGCGCTGCGCCAGATCGGTTCGGGTGTGGATGCCCGTGATGGGTATCAAGTGGCGCATGCCATCCTGGGCGAAAAAGGAGCGCCGATCGGGTCGGCCATTGAATTGTTTTCTGCTACGGAGGCCCTGATTTTGAAAACCGAGCGTTCAGTAACAACGGAGGGAGTTCGCGCTGCCACCCCAGCGCCTGAATGGCACACAACCATGGAATACACCTACGAATGGTTGAAATTGTACGAAGAGATTTATGAAGAAGACGAGTATCCAGTGCGATACCATATTTCTTCGGCCACTCCACCGTTTTTTCAGACCCCTCCCTTGCCCATCGCTGTATATTCTTCACCCAAAAAGCAGCAGCATCAAACCGGATTGCATACAGCCAGAGACCGGGCTGCCATTTGGGTGGGCGGCAAAGATGAAAGCCTAAACCAAGTGGGTTACAATCTGGTCGTGATGAATCCTGAAACCTTTGAAATCGAATCAAAAGGCAGTTTCAATCTACTTA
>CAZEZQ010000544.1:0-1475 GCA_964516245.1 uncultured bacterium
ACAATCACAATCACACCTACAAAAAAGGGCGAAAGACAACAACAGGTTATTCATCCTTGATCCCTTATTTATTATTATCAAACTTGATGTAATATATTCATACCAAGGTTAGCTGTCTTAAAGCGCTTCTGTAAGAAACAACAGATATCACTTGGAGTTCTATGGATATTGATGCTGTTGTTAGGCACGAAGAATGCGTAGCTGTTAAGGGCAAGAAGGTACAGAAGCACCGAACGAACCGCAAATTGGTGCGAGTATGAGAATCCATGAGTTGCTCTGGCCTCAGGACAGAATCGATCATATTGCACAACACAACCTCACACCAGATGAAGTCGAAGAAGTTTGCTTCGGCAGACCATTTGTTCAACGCGCAAAATCTCAAGGAGAAAATCCAGTCTACTATATCTTGGGGCAAACAGACGCAGGACGTTATCTGTTCTGCGTGGTGATTCAATTTCCTGATGGCAGAGGTTACCCTGTCACTGCAAGATCGATGACCGAAAAAGAAAAACGGCGATATAGACGATGGAGGAAGCCATGAAACGGACAAAAATTCCACAGACAGATTCGATTCAAGAGCTCGCTCATTTCTGGGACACACATGATCTAACGGATTTCTCCGATGAACTCGAAGAAGTGAGTGAGCCTGTTTTTGAACGTCAAACAGTTGTTCAAGTTCGCTTAGATCCCAAAGAAGCTGAAGATCTTAAGACTCTTGCTAAGTCGCAAGGAATCTCTGATGAAAGCCTGGTTCATCAATGGATTGTTGAACGCATCCATGCGGTGTCAGGATCAGCGACATAAGGTTTGTCGTCAGCAGATCCTAACAAGTCGTTGCAGTTGACGGCGGGGACTGAGGTTTTTCAATGGTTTTGGGGTGTGGTGAGTTTTGGTTTGTCGGGCGGTTTTTGGCAAACTCCCGCCGCAATTGAACTGGGTCGATAGACATACGAAATATAAGGCAGTTTCAAGTTTGAATCTCACGTTAACAATTCAGGATTTCCTTTACAAATGGCGTTAGAGCATCTGATTTCCTCTAATCCATGCTATTTCGACGGTTAAAGAATGTCGTGGGATTGTAGATAGTGCATGGAAGGCTGCTAAAACTTTTCTTTTACGGCCTCGTATCGTCATATAGAAACGGTGATGTTCGATGAATGAAACAATCATTCAGATTCACATTGAAACTTTAGAGGAAGGGGGCTATCTGGCAACCAGCCCAGATGTCCCGGGCTTGGTAGCGGAAGGGCGCAGTATAACCGAAGCGGTAGAAATCGCTCAGGGACTTGCCCGCAAGATTGCAGAATCCTGCCTGGAACACGGAGACCCGCTGCCGCCCGCCTTGGCGGGTATGACGGAAAATCAAAAAGATAGTAAATAATTTACTCTGCTGGGCAACCATGTTAAAATACCGGCATATAGTATCGATAGGAGGCAATCCATGCCACAGCGAAATGTGACGATTACTCCACACC
>CAZEZQ010000544.1:1485-4657 GCA_964516245.1 uncultured bacterium
ACGCCACAGCAGGAGCGTTTTATAGAAGCCGCAGTTCAATCCGGCCAGTTTGGTGATGCAAGCGGAGTTTTCCAAGCCGCCCTCAGTTTGCTTGAGCGTGAGCAACAACAGCGTGTCATTGAAAAAGACATGATCAATGAAAAAATTGATCGGGGCATTGAAGCTTATCAAGCAGGCGATTACACGGAAATCAAAAATCAAGACGAACTCGATACATTTTTTGAAGAGATGCGTGGAGAAAGAACAAGATATGGAGCAGAATGACCAAAATTAAAAGCACCCGGAAAACCATGTTTTGATTGTTGAACTGGTTTTTTTCGGTAATGACAATTATCACATTGGATATAATATTTTCATAAACAATGGTTACCTGCCTTAAAGCGCATCTGTAAGAAACAACAGATAGAATGCTGGTTTATTTATTTGAACTCTAACTAGACCTTACAGAAGACGCCGTATAAACTACAGAAACCATTGAATAACTTGTTGGGCGACGGAAGGAGCTATAGGGAAATGCCCACTGTCTTAAGGAACGGACCCTATAGATTCTACTTTTACAGCAATGAACGGAATGAACCGCCACACGTGCATGTCAGACGGGACCAGTCCTTCGCGAAATTCTGGCTGCAGCCGGTCACACTTGCAACGTCAAGGCGGTATCCGTCACATGAGTTGCGTACGATCCGCGCTATAATTGAGGAGCATCGAGACGCTTTTTTGGAGGCCTGGAATGAGCACATCCGCCGTTGAAGTACACGCTCTGGCACAAGACGTAACTTTCACGGACAGCGACCTGGTGGTCGATCTGGTTGACGGCCGGAGGATTTCGGTACCGTTGGAATGGTTCCCGCGACTCGCCAATGCGACACGCGAGCAACTGGAGAACTTCGAGATCCTCGCCGATGGCGAAGGGATACATTGGCCTGACGTCGACGAGGATCTGAGTGTCGCCGGCCTGCTTCGTGGCGATCACTGAATCCGTCGCATAACAACCGCTTCGAAGCGACGGCTCACCTGCGGTTCGCCGCGCTTCAAGTGGAGCGTTATGCCTTCAATCTTGGAATTCTGCGCATGGACATTATCAAGTACAAACACGAACATGAAGACACTGTGATATCATCGGGTGCCAAGAGTAACATGTTGTTTATTTTACCCTTGAAAATCACTCTGGAATTTTATTGAAAAAAATATATATCAATGGTGAAGCCTTGCTGGCAGTTATTTTCATTAAGAAGGATCCTGAAGAGCGTTGATTTTTTTCCCTGAAATTATTTCGTGAATCGCCATGCAGCCTGGAAGGTTACGCTACTTGAAGCAGTTTGATTGATGGGTCAGACAACGTGACCCATCCTACGAAATTGTGAAATTTTGAAAAAAAAACCGCATACCCTCAACCGAGCATGCGGAGGCACAACAGAGTTTGACTTTCCCTCAACCCAATTTCAAGCGAAATTGAGTTTTTTGACCCCCGGAATTCCGGAGGAAATTGTTTGTTTCTAAACTACTTCGAGCCCAAAATCGAGTCTTTGCATTGTTTGGAAATGCGGAACTTGACCACGGTTTTTGCGGGGATCTTGATGGCTTCGCCCGTGGCGGGGTTGCGGTCCGTACGCGCTTTGCGCTTTTGCAATACCAGTTTGCCGAAGCCGGGGATGGTGAACCCTTTTTTGGCTTCTTTGTAACCCACGGCAGCGAGTTCATCGAAAAACTCGTTCACCTTCTTTTTCGGCAATTCCAATTTGTCTGCCATATGCGTGACCAACTGGCTTTTGGTCAACGGCTTTTTGGCAGTGCTTTTTTTGGCGGCTGCCTTTTTCATTTTGATTCTCCTTGCTCTGATTCAGAGTGGTTTCGAACATCTAATATTTCATGCAATGTAATTTAGCAATATTTTGATTTTCGTCAAGCAAAAAATTGAAAAAAACACAATTTTATTCAATAATGACGGGCATTTTCGCTGGGAAGGGCTCAAAATCCCCTATTTGAAGCCTATTTTCGCCACTTTTGAGATGCAAAATCACGAAAAGACACTCTGATAGGGTTTATTGAAAATATCGAAACAATCGAACCGATGCGGGCTGCTGTAAAATGTTGAGGCACCAGTTTCGGAGCAACTCTTTTGCCGGTTTTCTCTGGATGGCGTAACCATCAGGTGACGCTCTACATGCAGCCGCAAGTTTGTATCAAATGTCCAACATTCTTTTTTGAGTGCCGATTGCACTGCAACGAGGCTTGGTTTATGATCATTTTAGATTCTGAATCAAAACAGGAGACAATGTTACGCAATGCCTATCAGTCCAGAATTAGAACAAAAAATCTTTCAAATCAAACGTCCCCATTCCAACTTGTTCTGGTTGTATTTTTTTCGAAGCCTTGCCGCTTTGATCATGTTTCCTTTCGTGTTTGTGCCATTGCTGTGCAAATACTACACATTGCAATACCAATTTGAAGATGAGGGGGTAGGAGCCTCATGGGGGGTATTTTTCAAGAGGCAAGTGTTCTTAACTTATGGCCGCATTCAAGATATTCATGTCAATCGCAGCTTGATTGAACGATGGTTGAATTTGGGCACTGTTGAAATTCAAACCGCTTCTGGCAGTGCGGGGGCGGAACTGTCGATTGTAGGGCTTATGGAATATCAGCAAGTGCGTGATTTTCTGTATTCTAAAATGCGGGGCGCCCGGGCACTTGAACCATCCCAAAAACAACAACAAACACCAGTCTCAACCCAGCCCGCTCCGGCAATGCCGGTATTGGCCTCCATTCGAGATGAACTACGGTCTCTCAGAACATCAACAACGCAAACCTATCGCTCCACCCCTAAAGTACACATTCAAAACACCCATCACAACCGCCGGAAAAGCAGCGTAAGATGAGAATCAGGCAAAAAGTCTTTTTTGGAGCGCAAACGCCCCACCTGCGCTATTCGTTGATGAAGGCGAAGACGCCTGCGCTCCAATATTTGAGGTTACTATATGCACGAATGGACTTTTTGCCAGGACGTTATAAGCTGAGAAATGTCATCACTTTGCTTTCTGAGAAACATTGTGTTCAATTGACCGGAATGAGACTGGTTCTTAGATTCTTACTTGTGAATGGTGAGAAAATGTCTCTCAGAATGGTTTTATCTTCAGAGCACTCCACCCGCCCCGGCGGGCTATATCAAGATGAA
>CAZEZQ010000545.1:0-4656 GCA_964516245.1 uncultured bacterium
CCCAAGCCCTGAAAGGGCGTAATAAACATGTTGATTTTATTGAGTTTAACTAAATAGTGAGAGACAATCTCTAATTAATCGCACGTAAAAATCTAACGAAGAGGATTGGTGAATTATGAACAAAAATTTTATCTTGATATTGTGTTCAGTATTTCTAACATCTCTGGTTCTCACATCACAGATTCATGCAGACGACTGGCCCCAATGGCGCGGGATCAACCGTGACGGTGTGTGGAAAGAATCTGGCCTGTTAGAAAAATTCCCTGCCGATGGCTTGAAACCAACCTGGGAAGCCCCAATCGGCAGCGGGTATTGTGGTCCAACCGTTGCCGATGGACGCGTGTATGTGATGGACAAAATTACAGAACCGAACGAACAAGAGCGCGTTCTCTGTTTCGATGAATCGAGTGGTGATTTGCTGTGGAAACACCAATACAACACCGCTTATGAAATTCAATTTGCTTTTGGTCCACGAGCCTCAGTCACAATACAAGATGGTAAAGCCTATTCGCTTGGAGCGATGGGGTACGCGACTTGTTTCAATGCAGAAACCGGTGAAGTGATTTGGGAAAAAGATTTACAGGACGAATATGATTTCAATATTTTGGTGTGGGGGGTTTCTCCCTCACCCTTGGTCTACAAAGATAAGGTCATTTATCACATCAGCGCCAATGAGTCCAAATGTATTGTGGCATTGAATGCCGATACAGGCAAAGAAGAATGGCGGGCGCTGGATGAATCCGGCTCGTATTCTTCTCCCATTATAATCGAGCAAGCGGGCAAGCCAGTTTTGGTTTGCTGGACGGGTGCAAGCCTGTCTGGATTGAATCCGGAAACAGGGGGAACCTATTGGTCTCATCCATTCAAACCGGAAAAAATGGTGATCAACATTTCTACACCGGTTTACGATGGCGAATATTTGTTCTTTTCCAGCTTTTACGATGGCTCCTACCTGCTGCGTGCCCCATCTGATGAACTCACCTCGGAACTGATTTGGAACCGAAGAGGAAAAAATGAAAGAAATACGGATAGCCTTCATTCCATTATCAGCACTCCAATGATCAAGGGAGATTACATCTACGGTGTCGACAGTTATGGTGAACTACGCTGCCTGGAAAAGTTGACCGGAGATCGTATTTGGGAAAACCTTGCCGCAGTAGAAAACACCCGTTGGGGAACCATACACTTCATCAAAAATTTTGAGCGTGTTTGGATGTTCAACGAAGCGGGTGAACTGATTATCGCCAAACTATCGCCTGAAGGCTATCACCCCATCAGCAAAACCAAACTCATCAAACCCACCACACGACGCGTTTTCCGAACCGGTGAGGTTTGCTGGTCCCATCCCGCATTCGCCAACAAACATATCTTCGTTCGCAACGATAAGAAATTGATTTGTTATGATCTGAGCAAATAATTGACGCTTCAAGCAAAAATACAATCAAACATCTTGTTGGAGCGCAGGCGTCCCCGCCTGCATAGTTTGGAGCGCAGGCGTCCCGCCTGCTTAACTTGGAGCGCAGGCGTCCCCGCCTGCATAACTTGGAGCGCAGGCGTCCCCGCCTGCATAACTTGGAGCGCAGGCGTCCCGCCTGCATAACTTGGAGCGCAGGCGTCCCCGCCTGCTTGATTTGTGATGCAGGCGAGGACGCCTGCGCTCCAAATCAATACTATGATCTACAATTCAAAACACGCCATTTCAGATGCGTTTCGCACCAAGAGATACCCATCAGAAATGGCTGGATTGTTCCACGTTTTTCCCGATATGGCCGAGAGATTTTTAATCTCTTCATACTGATCAGAGACCGCTTTCACCAGGCTGAGTTCGCCGCGCTCAGAAAGCACAATCAATACACCATTTGCGAGTAAAAGTTGCCCATGTCCATAGCGCCCCTGTTTCCAGACACGGTCTCCCGTTTCGGCGTTTAAACACACCAATATCCCCTCATCCAATCCATAAACATGCCCTTCATGTAAAACCGAGCTGGAGAGTTTGTTCTTCATCAAGCGGTTGTGCCACAAGTGGTCAACTTGAATTCCATCGTTACCCTCACTGATCTCAATCAAGTCACATCCATACCCATATCCCGTAGATAGAAATATCCGGTGGTCGTTCACCACAATAGGTTGGGCGATTTTGATCCCCCGTCCGGTATCCCATTTGTAAGACCAAAGCAACTCACCCGTTGTAGGCTCCAAACCAACAACCCGCGACTTCGTGATTTGCAAAATCTGCCGCTTGCCTAGCAGATTCACTAGCATGGGTGAAGAATATTCAACTCCATCATCCAAAGCCCCCCATTGTTTTTCACCAGTTTCTTTATCATAAGCCACCACCGTGTTCCCATTTTTCCCGCCGGGAACCACCACAACCAAATCATCGACAATTAGGGGTGCGCAAGCCATCCCCCACTGAATGTTGTCGGAGTTGTTGTCCTCCAAGATGTTCAAATTCCAGATTGGCTCGCCAGTCTCCGCGTTCAAACAATAGAACTCACCGGTAGCGCCCAACACATACAATTTGCCATCATGCCATGTGGGGGTAGCGCGCGGACCGGGTCCGCCCAAGGCTTCAACAAACTTGGCGTCCCATTCGTATGCCCATATTTCGTCTCCGGTTTTCACGTGATAGGCAACCGCCGCTTCTTTGTCGCGGCGCTGCTCGATCGTATAGGCCACACCATTGGCAATCACAAACGAGGCATATCCCCCACCAATCGGTTGCTTCCACAATTGGTTCAATTCATTGGAAAGCAAATCGAGCGAGACCCCTGATTGATCGTAAACCCCATCCCGGTTTGGACCGCGAAAGTCTGTCCAATAAACCGCCCCTTGTGTTTCAATTGATGCGGTTCCCTCTTGCCCAGAACGGTTCTTCTCCAATTGGCTGTAATGAAATTCAGAATTCGCCCAACTAATGAAAATCCCATTCATTCCGCCTGAAGGTTCTAACACCCCAATTTTTAATAAGACATATGCCGATCCCAGGCCATAGACCACACCATACCCAAGCAATAAAAGCGTTCCCACAATTCGCAGCGCTATTGGCCTGTTTTTTTGATACCACAACAAGAGTAACCCTACGATGGGCAATACAATGGAAGCAATGATGAGAGTCCAAATATTATGAATCCATGATAAGCGAGCCATTTGATATACCTTTCCATTGAAAAAATTTTTTGATGATTTTAATCAATTTAATCTTTTCATGTAATCAAAATGTGTTAATAATTCATATTAATCTCAAAAAGGAGAAAAACCACCATGAAAAAGTTTTTTTGTTTTTCGATTTTATTGTGTCTCTCATTGCTTTGTAATCCCATCATCCAAGCGGAGAATTGGCCCAATTGGCGTGGACCCAACTACAATGGTTCTACCGACGCAAATAACCTGCCAGTCAATTGGAGCAAAACTGACAATATCGCATGGAAAACCCCACTGCCTGGCGCCAGCGCCGCCACTCCGATCATTTGGAACGATCATGTGTTTGTCAGTTCGATTAACGAGAATACCCAGCAATTGCTAGCGATTTGCATCAATCGAAAAAATGGAGATGTGCTTTGGCAAAAAAATATTGGCATCGGCTATGGCGAGCAACGCCGCCACAACAAAGCCTCTCCGTCGCCGGTTACAGACGGTGAACATGTGTATTTCTATTATGGCACAGGCGATCTGGCCTGTTTTGATTTTGAAGGCAACCAAATTTGGGAACGCCAACTCGAAGAAGATCATGGCTCTTTTTCTGTTCAATGGGGATATGGATCCAGCCCACTGTTATACAAAGGCAAACTGTATATTCCGGTATTGCAGCGGGATACTATATTGCAAGAAACAGACGAACCGAGAAATTCATTTCTACTGGCCATTGATCCCAAAACCGGCAAAGACTTATGGAAACATATCCGTCCCAGCGATGCCAATCGCGAATCGCACGAATCGTATGTCACCCCGATTCCTTACGAACACAATGGCCGCTCAGCCATTATCATTCACGGCGGCGATTACACCACGGCCCATGATCCCAAAAATGGAGAAGAAATCTGGCGTTGGGGCAGCTACAATCCACGCAAAATTGGCCATTGGCGCATTGTTCCCTCACCGGTAACGGGGAAAGGCCATGTTTTTGTCTCCGCCCCCAAACGCGCCCCTCTGTATGCCATCGATGGAACGGAAAACGGCAAACTGGCTCTCGATGAAGCAGAATGGAAATTTGAAAAAAATCCAACCGATGTCTGCACCCCCGCATTTTATCAAGGCTATTTGTATGTTTACGATGGCGACCGTTACGTAATGACTTGTATGAAACCCGAAACGGGAGAAGTCATCTGGTCCGGCGAATTGGGGGGCAACAAAGTGTACCGCTCTTCACCAACTATTGGCGATGACAAAATTTACTGCATGAACGAAGATGGTTTGATCGTGGTTTTAGACGCCAAAGGTGATGAATACAAAGAATTGTCTCGAATCGAGATGGGTGAAGGCCCCTGCCGCTCAGCCATCGCCATTGCAGACGATCAACTCTTCATCCGCACAGCAGAAAATTTGTATTGCGTGGAAAAGAACGAAAATTAGCCAAAATATTTGAATTATTTTAAAAGAACTTGCTTCCCCATTCCTCCCCCAATGAAATGGGGGAGGTTAGGAGGGGGTTAAAAT
>CAZEZQ010000546.1:0-4655 GCA_964516245.1 uncultured bacterium
GATCCCCCCCGCCCGATACAAATCGCTTCTCCGGCGAATCTGAGTCACGGTGTAGATTGCCCCGAAGGAAGTGACCAGAGCCACAATCAAATAAGGGATGGTGGATTCAGCCGCGTGGCCGCGCAAAATGATCGCCATATACACAGAAGTCAGAGCACTGCAAAACACAGCCAACCGGGCGTTCGCCAATATCGTAACAATCACACCCAGTGACCCCATTGGAATGGCGTAGGAGACTTGTTTTAAGGTGTTGGTTCCCAAATCCAACATGGAAAGATGAGAGACAATTCTTGAAATGGCCAGCAACATCACCATGGCCAAAAAGAGCACGGCAATTTTTTGATTGTCTGAAGAGATGTCTTGATAGTAGGATTTGAAAAACACCAGGGCGAGAACCACAAAAACAGCCGCAAAAATAAAATAGCCCACCTCGGCGACCGGTGAAATTCGCATTCGTTCTTTCATCGCTCTGAGCTTCTGCAAATGTTGAGGAGTGACCAAATCATTTTTCCCGATCAAGGTTTCACCTTTGTTCACCTCCACCACCGTTGGTTCAATTTTCGCGCTGGCTTTTTGGCGCCGTTTTTCTGTAAGTTCTTTGTTAAAAATCAGTGTCGGCTTCAGTTCAACCGCATCGAGAATATCTTGCGCCAGACGCCGGACCGCCGCATCTTTGGTGGGATTAGGATAGGAAGCCGTGATCAGTTCTTCAAACCTCTGTTTGGTATCAGCGATGGTGTGAATATCATGAACAGCCGTAGCAATGCGTTCAGAACCTTCCGGTCCAATCAACGCAATGCTGGAGACTTTTGGCGTAGTATAATTGGTGCCCGGCCCACCGGTCTTTCGAATCGGCAACACGGTATCGGAAATGCCAAAACGGCCCGTAGCCGTACGTACATGAGAAATGAGCGTAGTCCAAAAGGTTTCATTTTTCCCGTAAAACGCCAAACTGTGGCAGGTGCTGCGGGGGATGGTCTCCGGGATATTTTCAGGAAATGTATACTCTTGATTGTTTAATTCAAATTGAGTTTTTTCTAATACTCTTTTGGCCCATTCTTCTGGTGCTTCTCCTTCTTGTTGGGGGATCGTTTTGGCTGCTTCGGCAAGGCGCTTAATAGAATCGAGGGTTTCTTCTAAATTTTGGGGCTCATGATTGTAAACCGGTGGCTCCATCGATTCGGCTTGTTGCTTTCTCGCCTGAGCCCTAATTTCATCCATGTAACTAAATGAAAAGGGGGCTTGCACGACACGGGGAGAAGGTTGGTCCAAACGAAAGCCGGAAATATCTTCTGCCGCGGGTGGACGAATCAGCAAAAAAATCACAAGCACAAAAAGCAACAGCATCATGACATAGCCAAGAGAAGGCCATGCCTGTTTGATGCGCTCCCAAATCCAGAAAAGACCCTTCTGCCTTTGATGGACAGGGGAAGATTTGCGCTCTGGGGGGCGGGTGGAGGTCGACATGCCTGAATTATTCGCCTAACTTGGCGCTTTCGGCCGAATTGGATTTATTTTCTTTCGGCTGGCCATTGATTTTCATTTCAGAAGCAGTCTGCTCTTCATAGGCTTCGACAATTTTTTGGACCAAGCGGTGCCGAACGATATCATGCTTGCCCAAGTGAATAAATTCAATCCCATCAATATGGCTTAATAGTTCCACGGCCTCGATCAACCCACTTTTGCGGCCTTTGGGCAAATCAATTTGAGTGATGTCTCCCGTAATGATGGCTTTGGATTCAAAACCAAGCCGTGTGAGTAACATTTTCATTTGCTCGTGCGTGGTATTTTGGGCTTCATCGACAATCACAAACGAATTGTTTAACGTTCGTCCCCGCATATAGGCTAAGGGAGCGATTTCAACCACACGCTGTTCGATGTACCGTTGAACCAATTCGGGGCTGAGCATATCGTACAGGGCATCATAAAGAGGGCGAAGAAACGGGTCTACCTTGGCTTGCAAATCACCCGGCAAGAATCCTAACGATTCGCCCGCTTCGACCGCAGGCCGGCATAAGATGATTCGACGCACTTCTTTGCGCGAAAGAGCCGCGACGGCCGCCGCGACGGCGAGATAGGTTTTGCCCGTGCCTGCCGGGCCCACGCCAAACACTATGTCATTATTGGCAATGGCATTGATGTATTTTCTCTGGCCCGGCGATTTGGGCTTTATCATGCCTTTGCGATTGCGCAGCGCTATGGTAAGAGGTTCATACTCTTGAGCCAAAGGCTCTACACGCTCTGAAGGAGAAAACTCTAACACGTATTCAATGTCACGCTTCGAAATTCTTTCTCCCTGGCGCACCAACTTCAATAGTTCTTCAAATACAGAAACAATTTTTTCCACTTCCGCTTCATCGCCGGTGATGAGAATCGTATCGCCGCGCGCGGTGATTTTTGAAGCAAATTTGTTTCGAATCATTCGCAGATGTTCATCTTGCATGCCAAACAAAATGAGGCTCTCTTCTGCGTTAAGAAGTTGCAATGATTGTTGGGTTACTTGAGTCGTGTCTTGTAATTGCATGTGTTAAATTTGATTAAACCTCGACTATGCTCTAGAAGTGATAAATGTGTTTGTATTATGGGAAGAAGTTATTACCTGTAGGGAACACGTTGGTGGAGATAATGTACCAGCCCATCTCCATAAGAGGGATGGATAGATTAATACACTTTGTGTATGGATATACGCAACAAGGATTATTTTCATATTTAGATAGAAGTCTACAAAATCCACATATACTTGTCAACAAATTTTTCGTATAAAAGACGGGAGATATCCTTACCCGAAAAAAACCTCTTGACAAGTGGATCATCGGGTATGGATTGGGTTTTTTTAGTACGTATATTGCTTTATTTTAATATTCTTCCTCTCTCAATAAATCTCTACAGATTGCAGCAATTTCTATAATATGATAGATTGACTTAAGCAATTGGCTAGAAGCAGACAATTCGCAAAAAGTCTTTTTTTTGTAGCGCAGGCGTCCTCGCCTGCATCAACATTTAGAGCACGCGGGGACGCCTGCGCTCCAAAATTTGACTATAATGAATACACGATTGGACTTTTTGCTGGAAAGTCAGAAGAAAGAGGCGGAAAACTATGGGAATCGGATTCGGTGAAATTTTGTTTATGTTTCCCCTTTTGTTGATAGGAATGGCCCTTCCGATTGTTTTGTTGGTTTTGCTTTTTATGATTTACAACAAATTAAACCAAATTGAACGGAATACGCGGAGAGATAAATAGCCATACGCACGAACAATACCAATATAATTTTCCACCACTTCTCCATTTCGTTTTCAAAAGATAAAATCCCACCAAATCAATACAAAGCGAATGATTATGGATTATATTCTATAAGCATCACAAAATTCTCAACTTGGAGATATCGGAATGCAAAAGAAAAAATCGGCCGTACTAGGAGCCACCGGTGTAGCAGGACAACAATTTTTAGAAGCCTTATTCGACCATCCTTGGTTTGAACTATCCGGCTTGTATGCCTCTGAACGTTCTGCCGGCAAACGTTATGGCGAGGCCGCGGTTTGGCATTCTCCCACTCCCCTGCCCAACAATGTGGCAGATCAAACTGTTTTGAATATTCAGGAAGTTTTAAAAGAGATCGACCGGTATGATATCGTGTTCTCAGCCTTGCCCTCAGATGTGGCAGAAACGATCGAAGGAGAATTGGCGGTCCATAAACCGGTAATCAGCACAGCCTCGGCATATCGATACAAAGACGATGTTCCAATTTTGGTGCCAGAGGTGAATGCCGGCCATGCCCCCATGATCGAGCGGCAAAAGAAAGAACGTGGATGGAAAGGCTTCGTGGTTCCAGGGCCCAATTGCACTACCATGGGTTTGATTATTTCCCTAAAGCCACTCTACACTCAGTTCGGAATCAAAAATGTATTTATGACCTCTCTTCAAGCCATCTCGGGAGCGGGATACCCAGGTGTGGCCTCGTACGACATTGTGGACAATGTGATCCCCTTTATCTCAAAAGAAGAAGGGAAAGTGGTTTTGGAAACTGTGAAAAGTTTTGGTGAATGCAAAAACGGGATGGTGCAGCAAGCCAATTTCAACGTAAGTTGTACATGTACAAGAGTTTCGACAATTGACGGCCACTTGTTATCTGTATTTGTTGAGACTGAAAAAGAATGCAAACCGGAAGATTATATCCAAGCCATTCAAGAGTATAACCAACAATGTGCAAAAGAATTTGGAGACCTGCCTTCAGCCCCTGCAGAAACCATTGTCTACAAGCCAGAACCCAACCGTCCCCAGCCCCGCCTGGACCGTGAACTGGGTGACGGAATGTCTACGGTTGTAGGCCGCATTCGTGAAGATGAGGTTTTTGGCAAAAATGGATTGAAATATGTAGCGCTTTCTCATAACACCAAACGAGGAGCAGCCAAAGGTGAATTGTTGGCGGCAGAATATTTGATGAAGCAAGGATACTTTTAGAGGGTTAAAGTCAACTTTCCAGAGCAGAGAGAGTTAATTCGAGCCAAAGATATTTGAAATTTGCTGATTGAAAGCTCGAATCAATCGCACAAAAAAACACGTGAGACATCCAACGTAACCATTTAGCCATCTGAAAACATGTTTATTTCGCCCATATTCAGGGCTAGGGGTTTTGTGTTTCTTTTTTCCAGGGGCG
>CAZEZQ010000547.1:0-4655 GCA_964516245.1 uncultured bacterium
ATCTCCTTGATATTGTTTTTTATTACGTGTGCGGCTGAAAGATTTGATCGTTCGGCCTTCACTTCGATGTTTCCTCAAAAGTTAGGTCTCCTTAAAATACGGGGATACCGCCATAACGGCCGGCCAAATATCCTTTATACAGGGCTTCGTCGTTTCTAGGTTTGTAATCGATGAGAGGATACAAATTTGTTGCACCCTCCTCATTCTTTTCAGTGAACCAGATTTGATCTCTTCTTAACAACTCCTGGTCCAATAAGGAAGTATCATGTGTGGTGAAGATCCCTTGAGGATGTTTATCATTCATGGAAAGTGGTTTCATGATACGAATCAATTTTTTTACCAGGATGGGGTGCATCTTGGCGCCAATTTCGTCTATGAAAAGTGTATATCCATTCAAGCAAGTTTCGATCCAGGGGCCTATTAGAGAAAGATATTTCAAAGTCCCTGCAGATTCATCTTCACTTTCGAATTCTATTTCCTTGTTTGCTTGTATAGATTTATGGAGTAAGTTGACCGTTGCTCGGTTTCCATTCTGATCATTATCTATCACTCTAAATCCACTTAACCCCAAATCTACTCCATACAACAACTCTCTAACTAAACCCGAGGTGAATTCATCATCTTGAAATTGTTTCAATAAATCTATGGTATATTCAGGAGGAAATGTGAACTCGGAAAAATCTATGAATCGGAAGAAGAAAATAAACCACTCGTATACTTTTGTTAATTGTTCGTGGTTGAATTGAGCGGCGGATGAAATAAATGAAGCATTTTCACGGGTTTTATCAACAAGACTTTCTTTTTGGCCTTTTAAATAGGAACTGAATTTCCAGTCATAGTTACCAGAGGTCTCATCGAATATCCTGCTAAACCATCTTTGTGATGAACCAAAAGGAAAAGCAAACAGCCATTCTTCTTCAACTCGTTTTTTGGATAGTGATATCCCATATTCATATCGAACATTATCATGAATAAAATGAATTTCAAATGTGGATGGTTGGCTCTCATAATAGGGATCAAGCCGAAAAACTGATATTCCAGTCTCTTCATTGGGTTTCAGTTTCGTTGCGGAATTTTCTATAAAGTCATGCAAAAATTTGGCCGCTTTGAAAATATTGCTTTTGCCAGAAGCATTGGCGCCATAGATAACTACGCTTCTTAAAAGATGGGTATTTTTCAATCCAGGTAAATCGATAGCAATCGTGTTCTCGATTAAGCGCTTATCACGATTCTGGGCAACAAGGCTTAAGGTTTGCCGTCCTTTAATTGATTTGTAATTTTCAACAGAAAACTCGATTAACATTTGAATTGATCTTAAAGTTAATGGATTTCATACGGATTTTCTATACAAATATGCTTTGCATTGATTTTACGTTAAAATGTGTTAATGTCAATTCAAATACAAGAGTTTAAGTACAATGATATTAGCATACTCGCAAGCTTCCTTGACCCATTCCACGAAACAGAGAGAATGAAGTGAAACGGTTGTAAAATAATATGAAACGATTACCAACGGCTTTGAGTGTTGTATGAAAAAGCTTTCCAATGGGATGGTTGACGCCCCACTGGCGAAGACCGAAGATCCTCATATACATCTGATTCATAAGCAAAAAGGTTCAGACTACTTTCCGTTATCCGACGGACAGCATGCCCTTTGGTTTTTGCACCAAAGTGATCCGCAAAGTGCGGCTTACAATTTATCATTTAGTGCGTGCATCCGTTCGTATGTGGATGTAGTTTCAATGCGTCAAGCATTTCAAGAACTGCTAGACCGTCATGCTGCTTTACGCACGGTGTTTACTGTAGAAGAGGGGCACCCGGTTCAGCAGGTTTTACCTTCTCTGAATTTTCGATTTAACCATTTCAATGTGGATTCAATGCCCGAAGGCGGGATTCGCCGGCGTGTAATTGAAGAATACAAACGGCCATTTGTATTAATCCGCGGCCCATTGGTGCGAGCGTGTTTGTTTACACGTGGAGAGTTCGATCACATTTTACTGGTAGTGGCCCATCATATTATTTGTGATTCACCTTCGATGCACTTTATGTTGGATGAATTTCGAGAATTGTACGCTGCACAAACAGAAGGACGCGCACCCTCTCTCCCAGCAATACAGCATGATTTCCGTGAATTTGTCTATGAACGGAGTGAATGGCTGCAGGGTGCGGAGAGTGAAAAACATTTTCGGTTTTGGAAAGAGAAACTGTCGGGTGAAATTCCTATGCTGTTGCTGCCCAAAGACCGTTCCCGGCCACCGGTACAGCGCACCCGGGGAAATTCGCTATTTTTTGAAATCGAACCTGAGTTGGTTTTCTCATTAAAACAACTTGCTGAACGAACATCGGTTCGGCTATACGAAGTGCTTTTAGCTGCTTTCAAAACGTTACTGCATCGCTGCTCGGGGCAACGGGATATCATACTCGGAACCCCGGTTCATATCCGCCCAAATGAATATGAACATGTAGTGGGGAACTATTTGAATTCTTTGGTTCTGCGAACCAAAATTGATGGTTATCCCTTGTTTGATGAGTTCCTCAAGCAGATTCGGAATACCGTCAACGAAGCAATGGAACACAAATTGTATCCATTCTCACGCTTGGTGGAACGCTTACAACCCAATCGCGATACCAGTCGAATGCCGTTTTTTCAAGCGATGTTCGTTCAACAGCAGTTCTTTTTGGAAGATTGGTCTAACGAAGACCCTCCTTATAACTGGGGACCCTTTCAAATTGAACCGTATTGGATCCCTCAGTTAGAGGGACAATTCGATATGACGTTGGAGTTTTGGGAATGGGGGGAGACAATCCGGGGATATTTAAAGTACAACATTGATTTGTTTGACGATGAAACGGTAGAACAATTTTGGGCCCATTACCGGATCCTCCTCAAAAGTATTGTGGAGACACCAAACAAACCCCTTACCCGCCTTAACATATTGTCTGAACCTGAACGCCATCAGTTGGTGTATAAATGGAATCAAACCCAAAAAGAGTATCCTCTTCATCGCTGTTTGCATCATTGGGTGGAACACCAAGTGGAGAAAACTCCGCAAGCAGTGGCTGTTCGCTTGCCCGACCAAAATCTTCGTATCAGTTACCGGCAGTTAAATGACAAAGCCAATCAGTTATCTCATTATTTGCAAAGTCAAAATGTTGGGCCGGATGTATTGGTGGGCGTTTGTATGGAACGGTCGCTTGAAATGGTGATTGCGTTGCTCGGTGTCTTGAAAGCGGGGGGAGCCTATGTTCCCCTTGACCCGGCATTGCCCCCTGAACGGCTGCGGTTTACCGTTCATGATTCGCATGTGCCGGTATTGCTCACCCAAGAGAAATTTGTACAAGAACTCGTTGAAGAAACGCAAAATTTAGACGTTCAAATTTTCCCTCTCGATTCCGATTGGAAAAAGATTGAAGATCATAGTTGTGAAAATCCACAAAGCCGTACGAAGCCTGAACATTTGGCCTATTGTATTTATACCTCCGGTTCAACCGGGAAACCGAAAGGCGCGATGAATACGCACAAAGGCATCTGCAACCGGCTATTGTGGATGCAGGATGAATTTCAACTAACTCCTGACGACCGGGTGTTGCAGAAAACCCCCTACAGTTTTGATGTATCGGTGTGGGAGTTTTTCTGGCCAGTGATGGCTGGAGCACAATTGGTGGTAGCAAAACCAGAAGGACATAAAGATAGTAGCTATTTGGTAAAATTGATACAAAATGAGGGCATCACCACATTGCATTTTGTGCCTTCGATGCTGCAAGCGTTTATTGAAAACCCGGATGTCGGCCGTTGCCATGACATTAAAAGGGTGGTTTGCAGTGGGGAGGCTATGCCATACGAACTGCAAGAGCGCTTTTTTCAACGGTTGGATGCTGAATTGCACAATTTATACGGTCCAACCGAGGCGGCGATCGATGTTACCCATTGGAAGTGCAAGCCTTTGAAAAATCGCAATTTGGTGCCTATTGGACGCCCCATTGCCAATATTCAAATATACATTTTGGACCGGTATATGGAGCCTGTACCGGTTGGTGTCGCAGGTGAACTGCATATCGGAGGCGTAGGCGTGGCACGGGGATATCTGCAACGCCCCGATTTGAATGATAATAAATTCATACCCAATCCATTCAGCAACGATCCAAACGATCGGCTTTATAAAACCGGTGATTTGGCCCGATTTCTCGCAGATGGGACAATTGAATACTTGGCACGGATTGATAAGCAGGTAAAAATACGTGGCTACCGGATTGAAATTGGAGAAATCGATACGGTACTGGCCCGCCATCCCGATATTCGTGAAGTGGTTGTAATGGCACGGCCCGATCAAAACAACACGCAATATTTGGTAGCGTATTTTGTGCCGAAGCAAGAACCACCCAATGCAAGCGAATTGCGTCGTTATCTGCTAGACCACTTGCCGGAATATATGATTCCATCGATTTTTATCCCTCTAAATTCAATCCCATTGTCTCCCAATGGGAAGATTGATTATTCTTCTTTGCCCGCGCCAGACGATCATCGTCCCGCTTTGTCTGCTGAATATGTGGAAGCGCATACCAAAGCAGAGAGAATCATTCAGGCGATCTGGCAAGAAGTATTGCAATTGGACAAAATCGGGATAAATGACAATTTCTTTGAGCTTGGGGGGCAT
>CAZEZQ010000548.1:0-4650 GCA_964516245.1 uncultured bacterium
GCAGGGGGTTTCTTGCATTCCCCGTTCCGATGAGAAAGTACAATCTGCGCAGAGAAATTCTATGGCCTGCATTTTTGCCATCGGTTCCCGGGAAGAGAATCAATACACAAATTCATTGCTTGAAAACAATGTGGAAGCCCTTGAATATTATGAGCGAAGTTTGGAGCAGGTTGGGTCTGTTGTGTTGGCGGTTTCTGACCCCAAACACCCTACTATCAAACATCCCGTGTTTATCTTTGCCGGCAAGACCGAAGATTATACACGGCAAGCGGTGAGCGAATTGTTGGATAGCACGGTTCGCCATCAGTGGGAATGCCCTGAATCTGCCTGTTTTCTTTCTTCGTCGCAACAGACATTGGAGGATGTTGGATTTGCGGTTCTCAACCGGGGAACTATGCTTGGGGGGTTGGAAGCGGATGGAACTTTGTCTTTGGCATTGATGCGAACTTCGCCCTTTGCTGCGCATCAAACCGCCTGGCCTTATGATTTTGCCGAGCATAAATCCCACGTGTTTCAGCACAGGATTTTTCCTCATGGGGGAGATTGGCGCCAGGCCGAGATTCCCCGCAGGGCGATGGAATACAACCATCCCCCTGTGGTTAAGGAAGAGATGGCTCATGAAGGGACGATGCCCTCAAAACATTCATTCTTTTCTCTCGAACCCAGCAACTTGTTGATTTCCGCATTCAAGAAAGAAGGGTATTCTCATGCAGAGCCACGTCCGGAATCCAAACAAAGCCATTGCGCCGTATTGCGCCTCTATGAAGCGCATGGAGAAGAGTCTAATTTATGGCTGGAATCTGGAATGACGATTCGTTCGATACGGGCCGTACACATTGATGAAACACCGCTGCAGCACAAACGGGAAGTGATCAAAGAAGAGCCGTACATTCGGAGTGTGGCTCATCCATACGAAATTGTAAATTTGGCGATGAATATCAAGCCTGAGACATTCAAAGCGGAGTTACAAAGTTCTCTGGAAGACGTTGAAACAGAAACTGTATCCGCCCGGTACTGGAGGTACAATCAAGGTCCCCCGCCTGCCGAGGGGATGCCGTTTTCGGTGTTGCTGCGGGGAGGGCTGAAGCCTCCTGACGAAGCGCAGAATGTGGTGATACAAAATTTGGATTTGGTATTGGTGAACAATGCGCTTCATTCTACTTGTGAAGGGACTGTGGAACTAAGCACCCGCGAAGGATGGCGTACAATTCCCTCGCGGGTGAAATACCGATTGCAAGGTGGAGGCTATCAAATCGTGCCTTTTCAGGTGGTTTTTGACCGGCCGGAACCCGATGGATTCGTCAAAGCAAGCACTCAAACCGGGAACCGGATTGTCGAGGATCTTATTCACATAGGATCACCCCTGGAGCTGGGGTTGGAAATGGCCCTGACTCAAGACACTTTTCAAGTGTTCTTGCAGCATCATTATTCGTATCAACTCAGTGGCCATGTCAGTTTGATTACGCCGCCGGAAGCCTGGCCGGAAGAAATTGCAGGGGATTATTCACTATCACGCATGGAATACTATCGAAGTGAATTTTGTATTCCCCCCGGAGAAAGAATTTCGCTGGATTTTCCTCTCGCGGATACGCACAACCGGTTTGGAGTATCTTCCGACCATTATTGGATGATTGTGAAAATCGCATTTCACAATTCAGTACGTTATTATCATGTACGTTTGGATGGACAACAATCGGAGGGATTGGGCCGGGTGCTCACTCCCCCTTACGATTTTTAGGGTTTGATGAAGGTGAATCAAAGAGTTATTTCATTACGAGCGATGCGAAATGCGGGTTCCAAGAAGAAGAGACCCATCCGATGGATGGTGTTGAGTGTATTCTTTTTTTGTATTGGATTTTCTATTTCGTGGGCGCAGAATCCGGGGCGGACATTGGTTGGCAACCAAGGAGCCCACAGGATTCAACTCGAGACCGTGGTGCAGAACAATACCGAATATGTACGCGCCGCACAGTTGGTCAAATATTTTGAAGATGAAGGAAGCAGCAATAACCGCTGGGAATACAATGCATTATTGGGCCGCCTTCAATTTATCCGCGCCGATGGACAACAGGTGGGGTTGTTTATAGGAGACCAGCGTATTGTAGTGGGTGATCGAATCATCCATACGGGAAATCCACCCATTCGGCAGGGAGGGGATGTATATCTTCCTTTGACCATTGTGTTCCCTCATATGTTTCCCAATGTCAACTTTACCGAAAGGCAGGGATCAGAGGATGAAGTTGTAGTAGGGGATAAGACACCTACACCCGCGCTTCCTTATAATCCCTTCAGCCAATTTACCCCTACCCCATTTTTGCCAAGCCCGACACAAGATTTCGAGTCCACCCGGGATTTTCAACCCGCCCGAGAAGAGTCTCCAACGCCATTTGCTCCTTTCGATGAATCATTTCAAACTGTAACCGTATTCATTGATCCCGGCCATAGTGAAAAGAATCCGGGCGCCGTGGCTCCCAATGGGAAAACAGAATCCCAGTTGACTTTGGAAATTGGTGAGAGACTGGCGGAGAATTTGCGATCGATGGATCAGTTTGAAGTTATCCTGTCTCGAAGCCGAGGCGATCAACAAGAGTTCACTGCCAAACAACGCGCCTCGATGGCGAATTCAGCGCAGGCCAAAATTTTTATCAGCCTGCATTGTGGAGCATTGAATACCGATGAAGTTTCGCGGGGGGTGGTGTATTTTATGAACGACGTAATCGATGTGCCATTGCCGCGGGAAAAACAGAAGTGGGCGGCTTCTTATCAATTGACGGCATGGCACGAGGGATACAAATCCACTATCCCTCAAAGCCGTATGTTGGCGGGCCGCATCAACCAAGAGTTGAGGGATTTGTATCAAATCACCAATATTATTCAAATCGATTCGAATCCAAGGCCGGGGCGGTTTCACATCCTTCGTGGGCTAACGATGCCTGGAGTATTGATTGAATTGGGGAATGTGAACCACCCAACAACCACCAGTTTTCTCAGCAGCCCCATTCGCCAAAAACAGATTGCTCAGTACTTGGCCGATGCGGTGACTGCGTATTGGCATGCGCATCTCTCCGGCCGGTAAAAGAAGGGGATCACGAGGATGGATATTCGAACCTGGATCATCATCGTTCTTTCAATTCTGCTGGTGTTTTGCCTGGCGGGCATAGGGTATTTGTTTTTGTTGGTGGATGATCCAATGACGGGGTTGGCCGATCCCGATATGGCGTCACCCACACCGAATCCTAATTTGCCCTCGGATATTACCCGGACCGAAATCGATGTTTATTTTCCAACAAATGATTACATGAAATTAAAATCTGAAACCCGTTCGGTAGAGCAACCCGCATCGATTGAAGAAAGAGTTACCGTTTCGCTGGATGAGCTACTCAAAGGGCCCCGGTCACGTGAATTGATTCAAGTGATCCCCACAGGCACGAAAGTGCAGAGCGTATTTTGGAGCGAACCGGATTCGCTGGTGGTGGTGAGTTTTTCACAAGAACTTTTGCAAAACAAACCTTCTCACTCGTTGGGAGAATGGGCTTTGATCTATTCGATTGTCAATACGATTGTTTCGCATTCTACCGCGATTGAAAACGTAAACCTTCTCGTAGACGGCCATGTGGCCGAGGCCAGGAATACCCATTGGGATTGGACCTCTCCCTTTCGAAAAGAAAACACTTTTGTTCATTTGAATGTTGATTCGACTGGATAAAGCGATTCTGAAAAAACAGATTCTCACTGCTTTATACCTACTTCTTACGTTTCATATCTTTTTGGGCGCGGTCTTTGGCGCGGAACAGGGCGGATGTGTATTCATCTTTCGCTTCATCCTGAAATTTTTCGGGTGGTTCTTCGCTTAATTTCGATTCATGCCAAGGCACTTGAGTTTGTGATGAAGCGCTCTGCACAGAGTCGAGTTCTTCCTGTTTGGTTTGATCCAACCGTTCAAACCGTTTTTCACGGTCTGCAGCGGTGCTTTGTGATGGATCGAAGGCGCGGGTTTTGGCTTGCATCAGCTGGCCCATTTGTTCTGTCGCAGGACCGGTGCTGGCGGTTCGGCGGGTAAAGGGATAGGCAAGCCAGTTCCAGATTCGAGCCAAAAAGGCTTGCAGTTGCGGGAGTTCAAAAAATACACGGCGGACCGCGATATCCAAAAAGAAAAGAACAATTGCCAAACCAAACAACCAGGGCCACAAGGGTTTCATTTCGCCCACCGCTTCGAGATTGTGAGTAAAGACATTGTCTTGCGGGGTTAGATACGGTTGATTGGCCAATTGGCGCAGTTGATTCAACAACACTTCATTTTGCTGGGTGCTGTTATGTTCTGGGGAAAAGGGGACTGTCACTCCTGCGGTTACCTGTCCATCCTCTCCATCCATGGTTTCGAAATTCATGTTGACGAGATAACTTCCGGGATCTTCTACCGGAAACGTTCCTTCATAACGGCCGGGGCCGGTTTGGCGCAGTTCAAATTCTTCGGTATCGAATTCGGGATTGATATTCATGGCTTGGAAATTTAATTCATTCATAAACTCACCTTCTGGGGTGAGTGCATCCACCATAACATGAACCTGGTCGCCTTCGAGCCGGGTTTCCACCTGAAAGTTTTGATTTTCACTGGAAGGCAGGGTCCAACGAACCAACTGGCCCCAGAAT
>CAZEZQ010000549.1:0-4230 GCA_964516245.1 uncultured bacterium
ACCAATTCAGGCGATTTCAGTTCTTCAAGAACGTTGTTGGGCAATGGCGCATCGAGGTTTAGCACTGTGACCGCATAATCGCCCCGCTTTTTCCGGCCCAGGGTCATATCGGCAATGTTTACGCTGTTCTTGCCTAGCACATTGCCGATCCAACCGATGGCGCCCGGTTCGTCCCGATTCATGAGGAACAAAATATGGCCAATTGGTTTGGCGTCGATATGATAGCCATCTGCCAGCACAATTCGCGGGTCGTTACCAAAGTTCGTGCCCGATACCTCGATGGTTTGGCTGCCAGAAGTTAAGCGTACGGTGATCAGATTGGCATAGCCATCGGCTTTGGCCGCTTTGGTTTCGCTGTAATCGATATTGCGCCGCTCGGCCAAAACCGGCGCGTTCACAAAATTCACCTGTTCTGACAATATGGACGACAACATGCCTTTCAACACCGCCACAGTCAAAAACGAGGTGTCGTGTTTTGAGAGGGTTCCGGCATATACCACCTCGGTTTTGTCTAAAGATTTGCCGAGATATTGAATTGCGAACATGCCCAGTTTTTCTGCCAATACCAAATAGGGCGAGAGCACTGAGCGCAGTTCTGGAGAAATGGCTGGAATGTTAAGCGCATTGCGCACTTCCTGCCCTTTGAGCGCATCCCGTACGTTTTTGGCGATATCGATGGCCACATTGACCTGGGCCTCTTCGGTTGAGGCTCCCAAGTGAGGGGTGCAGATGCAATCTTCGCGCTTCACCAAGGGGTAGTCTTCGGTGGGCGGTTCTTCTTCATATACGTCTAGTGCCGCGCCGGCGCATTTTCCGCTTTCCAAGGCGCGTTCAAGTGCCGCTTCGTCAACCAAGCCGCCACGCGCGCAGTTCACAATCCGAACCCCTTTTTTCATTTTGGCAAAGGCGTTGTCGTTAATCATATGCGTAGTGTCTTGATTCTTCGGGGTGTGCAAAGTGATGAAGTCTGAATTGGCGTATAATTCATCTAGTGTGGCTGCTTGAAAACCCATTTGTTCCATGTGTTCTTTGGAGGTAAATGGATCATACGCCATCACGGTCATACCAAATGAAAGCGCGCGCTTTCCAACTTCGGTGCCGATCCGTCCCAGGCCGATTACACCTAGTGTCTTGCCAAACAGTTCGGTTCCAGTGTATTTCTTGCGGTCCCACCGGCCCTGGCGCAACGATTCGTTGGCCTGCGGCGTGTTGCGCGAAAGGCTCAAGATTAAGGCCCAGGTTTGTTCGGCGGTCGATATGGTGTTGCCGCCGGGGGTGTTCATCACGATAATGCCGCGCTGGGTGGCTTCGTCGATATCCACATTGTCCACACCAACACCGGCCCGGCCTACCACTTTCAATTTGGCGGCTTTTTCCAAAACCTCTTTGGTCACTTTGGTGCCGCTGCGAATCACCAAACCGTCGTATTCGCCGATGATGCCGGCCAGTTCTTCTGGTGGAAGTTTGGTCTTTACATCCACCTCTATATCCTGGTCACCTTGCAATATATCTACGCCTTCTTGCGCGAGAGGGTCACTAACGAGAACTTTGTATTTCATAGTTGTTTCTCAACTTTCGTTGACTTTCGTTTCTCATGATATCATGAATGGATTATACGCTGCATTGGGTTGAGTGAATAGATCATTAAAAATGATGAACGCAACTATATACACCCAAGGCGTTATAGGATGGGGAGGATTGTTTATAAGCAGTGGATGCATACGAGTGGTGATTCATGTAGGAGTGATACACTTTGTGTTGTCTCATTATCTATTACTCCTCCTTTTATGAAAAGATAGTTTTTATTGACAAACCGGCAAAAAGTCCGGCCCAGAAAGCGGCCACAGATTATATAGTAATGCAGGCATCTAAAATGCACTATATGATGATGCAGGCGGGGACGCCCACCAAGGCGCGTCTATGACCTGCGCTCCAAAAAAGACTTTTTGCCGAATTGTCTTTATTATTCAATAAAACCGTATTGAGCCTACATCCTGATCGATTGGCTAATGAACAAAAGCGTGGTTCATGAATAAAAGAAGTTTAATGGAAAACGGTTGACTTCCCAATCGCTGCATTCAGAGTCATCACTGATGATGCAGTGCAGGCAGGATGCCCGCATCACAAGATGGATAACTGCTCAAAGCTTTTTGTTGGTACGTCATTACTGGGAATATTTCAAGCAAAATATTTGCAAAATTGCCCCGTTTTATTCACAGATATGATTATAATACATTTGATCTACGTTTATTCCAACCCCTACCAATGGCTCATTGATAAGTAGATATAAATTACAAGTAGTTATAAAAAGAAGAGTAACTGGTAAATTTCTTTATAAATTTAAAATCAAAAAAAATTACTGTTGTTATAATTGATTTTGATGTATGCTGTTAATTGATTTGATTTTAGGGTTGATAACTATTTTGAAATTGTTTTGGATTGTGTTTGGAATTCATAGATGGTTTCTCTTTAAAATGGTATCAGGGGAAAACCATGCATATTGCGGCGGCATGCATAGGCCGTTTTCCGTTGCTGATCATTGTGGGAACCTGAATTTGAACCGCATAGAGACTCGTATGCCGTTATCCAACGCAAGAGTAAATATCCATTTTAATCTTATTTGGTTTTATCGCCACCTATCCCAACCACCCAAACGAATCGTGGCCGAGAGCCTGAATATCAAAAATTGTGTAAACGCTTTTTCACCAATCAATCATTGCAACCATTTGATTAAAATCATCCCCAAAATTTTTTCTGTTGCGGACACGATCGTAGTATTTCAGATGTCTCCAAACCGGGTCTCGAAAGAGCCCACGTTTGAAAATACAAACCTGATTTATGGGAGGTGGTGTATTTCGCATTCATAGATGAGAAATGTATTTTTCGAGCCGTTGAAACAATGCGCCGAATGTTCACCAAGCCGTCAATCATCTCACTGGTTTGGCCGGGAACAATCGTGTTTTCATAGGCACTTCACCTAGGTAGAAATTGCCCATGATCTACCCACAAAACATTTGAAAGGGATTGGTTGTTATGTCTACACTGTCCATTGAAGGAATTCGAGAAACTGTTATTGAACATCCAAGCAACAATGGAAGCGAGCACAAAGAGGTTTCGGCGAAAAAACATTATATAGTCGATACCAGCGTACTGTTAGACAACCCCAAATGCATACGAATATTGCGCAATGGAAACGAAAACGAAGTTTATCTGCCCTACACCGTTGTTTTGGAACTGGACGGGCTGAAAAAAGACAAGCGCCTGGCTCCAGTGGTGTCACGGGTGGTCGATGAAATTCATGAAAACGATTACGTCACCTTGATTGGAGCCGACAAGCGCGGCAGTTCACCTACCGGCGATTTGCAAATTATCGAAGATATTAAAAAATCCAAAATCAGTGATCCCATTTTAGTCACCAACGACAAACTATTCAGTGTGCTTTGCACGTATCACGGGATTAAAAGTGAACCGTTCGAAGAATCGATCCCTTACGAGAGTGAATCGCAGCTCTACAGTGGATTCGTCGATCCAGACAGTGAAGAATTCATCCCCAATTCATTCAGTTGGGAAATGGGCAAGCCCTTTATGCACATCACCCCGTATGAGAAAAAACTGGTGGATTACGAACACAAAATTTGGAACATCCATCCACTCAACGTTTATCAAAACCTCGCGCTGGAACTAATGATGAATGAAGACATTCATCTGGTATCCATCCAATCACAGGCCGGTTTCGGCAAGTCGTTTATCTCGTTGGCCGCCGCTATGCAAATGGTGATTCAAGAAAAACGCTTTGACAAAATTTATCTGGTCAAACCCACGATTGAGGTGGGTGAAAGCTTGGGCTATTTGCCCGGTGATGTCAGCGAAAAAGTCGATCCCTATATGAAATACCTGCTCAACCTGATCTACAAATTGCACAAAATTCGGGGCAGCAAGTGCAGCCGGGTGTTTACCGAAGATTCGACCCCGCAGAAGTTGAAACTGAATCCTGAATTTTTCGAAATTCTACCGATCGCCTATATTCGCGGCATGAATATTGAAAACGCTTTTGTTATTGTTGACGAAACCCAAAACCTATCCCGGGTCGAGGTGCGCAGCCTGCTCACCCGCATGAGCCACGGTACCAAGTGCGTTTGCCTGGGTGATGTGGAACAGATCGACAACCGCTACCTCAACCGTTTCAACAACGGGCTCAATTGGATCGTGAAAACCTGCCTGGGTGAGCCG
>CAZEZQ010000549.1:4240-4645 GCA_964516245.1 uncultured bacterium
GGGCTACGGGCATATCGTGCTCAAAGGCGACCGCAGCCGCGGCCCAATTTGCGATATGGTGTTGAGGAATGAACTGTAAGAGAACGATTGATCCAGCCCAAATGGTCCGGCAAAAAGTCTCGTTTGGAGCGCAGGCGTCCTCGCCTGCATCAACATATAGGGCAGGCGAGACGCCTGCGCTCCAATATGTGACGATACGAAATGCACGATGGGACTTTTTGCCGGAATGTAAGCCCGGTCTTGATAAGGCTGGGCTGGTGAGGTTTGGTTTTGATAGTTTATGACCTTAGAAATTGTGGGAAATGAAAAGTACTTAAGGGACTTAAAAGCAACTCACTCGCCCCGGCGAGCTATATCAACAAGAAACTAATGTGCTTCAATAATGTTTGTTCAACAATCCGCTCG
>CAZEZQ010000550.1:0-1572 GCA_964516245.1 uncultured bacterium
CGCCGCCGATCCCGATCATGGGGACATAAAGAGTGGCAATTTCCAAGGGACCCACACGTTGTTCTGCCGGGATCAATTGATGCTGGATCTCTTCGGCCAGCTGAAGGTCTTTCGCCATTTGCTCTTGATAATCAAGCAACCGTTGGTTGGCACTTTCCAATTCATTTTGGATGCGTTTTTGTTCTCGAATATCGGTGCAGGCGATAATAATGAGCGAATTGTTTTCATCTTGACGAATGACTTGAACGCTTTGAATGATGGGAATTTTGGTGCCATCTTTGTGATGAACGAAAAACTCATATTTGTTTCGCCCTTGATCATCCAATTGAACGGCTTTTTGGTCTAATTCTTTGAGCGCATCTTCTTCGTAAAAATCTTTGGCTGTATGCCCGACAATTTCGTCGGATGAATAGCCGATCATTTCACAATAGCGCACATTGGCAAAAAGAACCTTCGCATTTTTGGGTTCATCCTGGCCGTGAAGCAATAGTACCCCTTCGTTGAGCCAATCCAGCGATTGACCCAAACAATCAACTGAGAATCCCGCATTGGCTATTACATCTGTATACGATTTTTGATCGGTCACCATAATTTCCTTGCGCAAGTTTTTACAATGATTTCAAACTCAGTATATCCATCACTTCGTGCATTCCAAAGCGATTAAATGAGTTGCGTATCCTGTTCAACTGAGTGTAATGAATCTAAAATAAAGTTTAACTCTTTGAACACATATTCTTGGATAGAGGAGATTTCAATGGTCGATCGTCGAGAATTTATAAAAACAGTAAGCGGCTTAACCGCTGGAATGCTATGGACGGCGGGCGCCGAAAGCGCAACGATTGCAGAAACAAGTGACCGTTTGGGGCCGGTTATGACTCAGCGTCCCTTAGGAGATTCGGGTGAATCAGTCACCATGCTATGCCTGGGGGGCTATCATTTCGGAACCGCATCTGAAAAGGAAGCGCAGAGCATTATCGACACCGCTCTTGAGGGGGGCATCCGCTTTTTTGATTGCGCCGTGCAATACCAAAATGGGGGCAGTGAAAAAATGTACGGCAATCTATTGTTGAAAAAACATCGCGAGATTGTTTACTACATGACAAAATCTCAAGCCAATACAGCAGAACAGGCGCAAAAAGAATTAGAAGATTCACTTCGCCGGGCGCAAACCGATTACCTGGATTTGTGGCAGATACATGCCATTGGCAGTGCGGAAGATGTCGATACCCGGCTGGAGAATGGTGTGTTGGATGTGTTTCTCAAAGCAAAAGAAGAGGGCAAGGTTCGCCATATTGGGTTTACCGGCCATGTCACGCCGGATGCTCATCTACGCATGCTCGAAAAAACCCAAGACGACAATCCCTTCGACACCTGCCAGATGCCCATGAATGTGGTGGATCCCAATTATTCCAGTTTTATCATGAAAGTATTGCCCAAATTGGTGGAACGAAAGATTGGCGTCTTGGCGATGAAGACCATGAGTTTCGGCAATTTCTTCGGACAGCGCGACGCCACCAAAATCATCCCCGAGAAACTTTCTGTCCAAGAAGCACTGAATTTTGTCTGGTCATT
>CAZEZQ010000550.1:1582-4645 GCA_964516245.1 uncultured bacterium
GGTTAGTACGATTGTAAGCGGCAATGAAACCGCCGAACAATTGCAGGAAAAAATCGATGCCCAGAAATCCTACAAAGAACTCAGCGATTCAGATAGGATGGCCTTGATTGAAAAAATGGCCGAGTTTGCTGGACCAGATATGGAAACCTATAAAGCCTAGCCAAAAGTATTTGATTTTTTATAATTGTAGGGGCAGACCTCCGTGTCTGCCCCAAATGCTGATTTAACTGTATTTAATCCCATTCTGAAAGACAATCTCTAACAGATCACACGTAAAAATCTAAGCGAATATAGCCTGATAAATCCGCCCTGCCGCGCTACAATGGGAGAAATGCCATAAGCCCAGCAGGGCTTTTTATTGGACAATTTTTCAACAAAAGTACAATTACGATTTACTATGATTAACATTGTCGACGCAGAACTTCGTTTGGGTGGAAAGACGATATTCTCCAATTTGAATTGGCGGATCGGTGACGGCGACCGCGTGGGCCTGGTGGGCCCCAACGGCGCCGGGAAAACCTCTCTGCTGCGCATATTGACGGGTGAATATGAACTCGAGAGCGGAGTCGTCGAAAAATCGAAGAATATGGATATCGGGTACCTGCCGCAAGAAAGCAGTGATTGCCCTCAGCAGACAATCCATGAAGTGCTTTGGGAAGCCTTTGAGCCGATCAACCGTATGGAAGATGAAATGAAGCGATTGATGAAAACTGTTGAGTCTACCCCCAACGAATCCAAAGAACACCAAAAAGCGTTGGAGCGCTATGGCCAGTTGCAAGAGCAATTTGAACGTAATGGTGGGTATAGCCGTGAATCGGAAGCCAAAAAAGTAATAGTGGGGTTGGGCTTCTCGGAAGAAGATTGGGAACGTGACTTGAATGAATTCAGCGGCGGCTGGCGGATGCGGGTGTTTTTAGCCAAACTGCTTTTGCAAAAGCCCCAAATGTTGCTGCTCGACGAACCCACCAACCATCTCGATACCGATTCGCTGGCTTGGTTTGAAAATTATATGAGTTCAATGGACTGTGGAATGGTGATTGTAAGCCATGACCGCTTTTATCTCGACCGCATGGTAACTCAAATCGCCGAAATCGAGAAAGGCAATTTTAAGCTCTATCACGGCAACTACTCCCGCTATAAAAAGCAAAAAGAACTTGACCGGGAACAGCTGCTGGCGCAAAAGAAGAATCAAGACAAAGAAATCGCCCATTTGGAAAAATTCATCGACCGCTTTCGCGCCAAAGCCACCAAAGCCAAACAGGCGCAATCGCGCATCAAACGCTTGGAAAAGATCGAACGGATTGAGATCGAAGAAGATTCACCGGTGGTGACCATCCCATTGCCCACCATCCCCCGAAGCGGGAAAGAAGTTTTGACATTGGATAACCTGGGGCATTCTTATGGCGACGTGCGGGCTTTGAAGCCGGTCTCCACCTTGCTGATGCGGGGCGGACGGGTTGGTGTTTGGGGACCGAACGGGGCAGGGAAGACTACCTTGCTTGCGCTGATGGCGGAAGAGATGGAACCGACGGAGGGCGTAGTGAAATGGGGCCACAACGTTCATATCGCGTACTTCTCACAGCACCATGCCGAGTTGCAGCAATCTGAGAAAACCTTACTTGAAGAGATGGAAAGCGTCGCGCCCGATGAAATGCGCACAAGGGTGCGGGATGTGCTCGGTTGTTTTTTGTTTCAAGGCGATGACGTAATGAAAAAAGTGTCTGTTTGCAGCGGGGGAGAAAAAAGCCGCCTGGCGCTGGCGAAATTGTTGATCCGGCCGGTCAATGTGATGATATTAGACGAACCGCTTAACCACTTGGATATCTCCACCGTAGAGATCATGGAAGAAACCTTTAAGCGGTTTGAGGGAACATTGATTTTCGTTTCGCACGACCGCTATTTCATCGACCGCCTGGCCACACAGGTCTGGGTGCTCGACCGGGGCCATGTGGATATCTACAAAGGGAATTTTCAAGATTATGAATACGCCAAGCGCATGTTGGAAGCCGAAAAGCCGGGACCGCAAACGGGAAAACCTTCTAAAGCGGTTGCAATTGATGACACCAACACTACAGAAGACAAAGGGCTGAGTAGGGAAGAGCGTAAAGAGAAAAAACGCCGCGAAGCCGAAGCGCGCAAAAAAGAAAGCGAAGCCAAAAAAGAAGTTCGGCAGCAATATCAATCATTGGAGCAGGAAATTTTAGAGATGGAAGAAGAAATCGAGTCACTCGAAGCCCAGCTCGGTTCACCCGAAGTCGCCCACAATGGAGACGAAATGGCGCGGCTAAGCAAACGTTACAAAGAATTGCTGGAACGCAAAGAAGTGTTGTACGAAGAATGGGAGGTGCTGGCGGAACAAGTGTAGATGGGCTTCAGTAAGTGTAGAGTGGGCTTCAGCCCACTGCATGAGTAGCACAAGCATCCCTGCTTGAGTGAAACTGGTATCAAGCAGGCCTAAATCACTTTAGCCGTACAAATTGTCGAAATCATGGATGACAGAAAATTTAAGACAAATCATTAGAATTCAACCAAAATGGAAACAATCTACTTAGAAACCTCGTTCATCAGTTATTTAGTCGCATTACCAAGTCGCGATTTGATAATTGCTGCACACCAACAAATCACGAGTGATTGGTGGAACACGAAGCGTAATCAATTCGAGTGTTTTGTTTCTCAATTTGTATTGGATGAGATATCATTAGGTGATTCTAATGAGGTACACAAAAGGAATGAAATTACTAAAACACTAAAAGTATTAGAAGTTACAAAGGAAGTGGAACAACTTACTGCCGCAATCGTTTCAAGTGGAATTATACCTCAAAAAGCCCAGAATGATGCAGCCCATATTGCTGTTGCGACTATTCATGATGTCGATTATATTTTAACTTGGAATTGTAAACATCTTGCGAACGCACATATTTTGAAAAAAGTCAGAACCGTTTGTATGGATAATGGATATACTGCTCCCGAAGTTTGTACGCCAGAAGTATTAATGGAGGATATCGATCATGGACGATCCAATCGTTAACGAAATTCGAGAAGCTCGAGACAAAATTGCAAGTC
>CAZEZQ010000551.1:0-4644 GCA_964516245.1 uncultured bacterium
GGGTCTCCTGGATGGAATTGGGTGATATGATACTGGGATTGCCCCAAATCGATGGAGACGCCATCGTTTCCACTTTCACCAAAGTTGGCAACGATCAATTCTTCGCCAGTATCTTCCAAATTGGCTTCGCCAAGGGCGGTGTGTTCCAAACCAAATTTGACTAAACGATCCGGCACGTCTTGTCTCGGTTGAACTACACCCAGCAATTCAATCCAACCTTTATGGTCATCGTCCGTGGTTTCTAATAAATTGGATGTTAACGTGCGTATCTGAGGAGCAGGCAATTCCAAACCTGTGTATGTAATTGTTTGGGTGCTTTCAATTTCAGTTCCATCCTCAGCTATTAGTGTTTTTGCGCCGCGCTCAATAAATCCATTCGGATCGGGAGTCTGCTCAAACCTCATATCCGAACCCATACTAACAATCTCAGGATATTTGGCTTCCCCTCTGGAAAACAACTCGGCGCGAATGGTTTTTCCATCACGCATAACATTGATTTCGGTATCAATCGAAGCAAATTCATCCCGTGTTTGAGATAAAATATTATGACCCAATCGTCCTTCGGTTAAAGAAAACACATTAAGTGCATTGGCTTTTTCGAGAGCAACAACAGGACCACCACTGGTGCCGCCTAAAGTCACCCAACTCACAGGCCATTTTCTATAACCTTCGATATATTTTGGAACGAGCCATTCATAGATCAGTGAACCGGTGCGGAAGTCCATCACACCGCGAGCCGTGGCGATTCCGTCTTCGCCGTTGATATTCACACGGTGCACATATTCAAAATCGAATTCATTGTCATTGCGCAAGGGAGGCGCAACACGATGCCCTCGAAGCGCCAATTCTGGAATATTGTTCGACCTTAAATTGAACCCGGTCAAATGGGCAATCGGGCTGGTTGTTTCAGGAGCCAGGATTAGTATTTCATCCCCACGAAGCGTTTGACCCGCGACTTCGATTTCGTTTAGATCCGGAAATTGGATTAAATAACATGGCAAAGGCGGCAACGGCGGGAATGGCCATTCCCCTTTGCCGCATCCGCCAGGGAATGGGATACGGAGTACAGGTTCTCCAACCAAGTCCAGATCAAATGACCCAACTTCTTCTCCTTCAGCCAATACTTTGATTTGGGTGGTTCTTGCGCCAAGAGATTCAAAATCAACATGTACATCAAATAATGACTCGGCGAGAAGAGGAGTTGCCTTGTCAAGCGATTTTATGACCCGAATTTCGCCCAGTGAACGAGTTTCTGAGCTCCCTTGCAATTGGCCAACTGCTTCAAAATTCAAACTCACACCTTCTGTGGGAACTTCTGTATCGGGTGACGGCATATCCCACAAAACATCAAACCTGCCTTCGCGCTCCAATTCAAAATGAACGCCGCCGTCGTTAAAGTTTGAAAGCAGCAACCGGCCTTGGGAAGGATCAAATTGTGTGCTTCCTATGGCTCGATGCCCAACATGATTTTTGATCAAGGTTTCATCGAGAATTTTGAAATTTGGTATGTTCTGAGCGAGAATTTGAGTTTCTGTAACTAGCCAAGGCTGGGGATCGGGCTCAGCAACAGAAATAATAATGCGGTCAGCAATTACAGGTCCTATCGGATCAGGAATCGGGATGGGAATTCGTGGGAAGTCGATGATAATCCACCACTCATCATCCATCATCCAACAGGGATCCAAACGGAAAACTGGTCCAGGGATCTGTACAATAAAATCATCAACATTGGGAATTTGTTCCAATTCCATATTTGCAACTTGAACTCCGCCAAGAAATGCATTAACACGCATGTTTTCTAGTTTCAATGCACCGGGATCAAGTGATATTCCTACGTGTTCCCCTCTTTGTTGCGCGATGATCGACCAGAGTTTTGAATTGAATTGACCGTCCAACAAACCAGCCAAGTTAAATTCCATTCTTGGCGCCAATCCATTCTGCATATCCGAAGTTCCCATTTGGATTTGAAATTGAACAATACTGTCATCTTCAGCTGGAGTTTTCAAATTTTCATTAATGCTATGGGAAATTGCCAAACCATCTTCACCGCTGGAACCGATATTGGAGACAACCAAACTCCCATTTTCTTCAGCCAGTCTTGCATCGCCAAGCGGCCGCTGCGGCAGGCCGAATTTCACGATCGGTGCTGGGGGTGGATCTTGTTTCAATACGATGTCATAGCCTTCTTGCTCCAGATAACCAGCCATGCGATTTAACGCATTCAAATAGCGATGATTAATTGCTTCGTTGACGCTGTCAGTATTGGCTAAAGCGCAGCCGCTCGCCAATACATAATTTCGGTTAAACATGGCGATCATGTCGGGCGCCACAATCCCTTCGGCAAAGTCGGCGTAGAATTGAAGCATCCCGCGGCGTACGGCATCCCCAATTTTGACCAATGTGTTAAATTGCTGATCAACGGTTGAATTGGGCTCAAAATCAAACAACAACTTAACAGGCTCTTCATTCGAAATTTCTGTACAATTGAATTCCAACACATTGGTTTCACGATGAAACCGCCGAGTTCCACCATAAGCCATACTGAACTCTTCACTCCCTGGAGCGAAAGCCGTATTCAATGCTGTCAGTCTGGCATAACCTTCTTCACCAATGGCTTCACGAATGGCGTTGTCCCAGAAAGCCACATTTTCTTCATCGCTTAGCCATTCTCGCATCCCCAAATTTCCATCGGCGCCATCTTCTACCATTTCATGCAAATACATTTGATCGAATGGCGGGGCCTGATCAAACGCAGCCAATCCATTGCGAATCCATTCATTGCTAATTTCCACATTTTCATCAAACGAGTTCTGTGACAATTTTTCAAATTGCTGCAATGCGTCAAAACCGAACGGTTCTTGGAACTCTGCCGCATTCGACAGAATTCTTTCTGCATCGGGAAATTCTTCAATGACTTGAATTTTGATGCCTTCTTGAGTTAAGTAAGACGCCATCAGGTTTAGCGCAAACAAATAGCGGGCGGCAATCTCTACATTGGAGGTTGCGGTGTTCGCCAAAGCGCAACCGCTGGCGAGAACGAAATTACGATTGAACATTCTGATCATATCGGGCGCCACGATTCCGCGAATATAATCTTGGTAAAATTCAAACATGCCCCGGCGAACTGTATCTCCAAAGAGCAACAGTTGATGAAAACGGTCTGCGTCCGTTAGATTATCGCCCACAAAAGAGAACATTCTCTCGTTGGAATCAGGTCCTTCAAAAGCCGTGTTGTTGAACAGGAGCGCATTTTTTTCCTGGTCGAAACGGCGAACACCACCATAAGCCAAGAAAAAGTCACGGCTGCCTTGTTCGAATGCTGCATTAAGCGCAATCAGGCGGGCATAACCCCGGTTGCCAATGGTGCAGAATACATTTCGGTCCCAAAACGCGACATTATCGGGATCAGACAACCACTGGCGCATTCCCAAGTCACCATCGCCTCCGGTTTCGACCATCTCATTGAGATATGATTTGTAGTCTTCATCCGATTCATCAAAAGCGGCCAATTGACCTTTAATCCATTCATTGCTAAATTCAATATTGTTTTCAAAATTGTTCAGTTTTGTTCGTTCAAAGTGATCCAGTGCTTGTACACCCAATGGCTGCTCCAATTTCTCAACTTCTGCCAAGATTTCATCAGCAGTGGGGAAATTATCTGGAAGTGGTGTCGGTTCTCGATCTTGTGTATATCCGCTTAATTGGAAAACAACACAAATCAAGCAAAATGATAGAATTCCTCGAAATACCTTCATAATCTTCTCGCCTTTCCTCTTCTTAAATGTTTCAATTTTCTTTTCTTTCAACACTAATTCTCTACAATCTCAAATAATGAATTGCTTAATAAAAACACACCTATACATCATTGTGTTTTGAACACAATTCATCTTGAGTCATTTCAAACGTTAATCATGTAGGCTGTGGATTACATTGCTGACACAATCCCACCAACGAAAATGAAGACAAAAAAATCAATTCACATATCAAAAAATATTTGGACATTCAATCTAGAAATAATTTGGTATGATCTTGGAAGAATGTTCGAGTTGAATTGTTTAATTGTATACTATATAAATACAGTTTACTAACTCTGTCAAGTTTTTTTTTAACTTAAAGAAATTTTTTTAAGAGAACCAGATTTCATGTACAGATTTGGAAAACGTTTTGTTTATATAAAATCAACTTATACATAACTGAAAAAACATAAGTTATACATCAGAAGTTAATACAAAATTTGAGTTTTCAATATTTTACACCAGAAAATAAAAATGTGATTTTTGTTTATAAAATCTAGCCAAATATATTTGAAATTTTGAAAATCAATATCCATTGGGAAGGGCGAATCTCCTGATGAGCCGGTTCCACCCACTACCTTCGATTCACCAACCGAGGCTCGGCGGGAGCCTCGCCCTCCCATAAACTTATGACCCATTGATTTAATTTAACTTGAAAATCTGCGTGATAATCTCTCAGAGTAGGGTCATCCGCCGCGGCGGACAACGTGCCCCTACAATCAGTAGTTTGAAAGAATTTCAAAATTTTTCTGGTTAGATTCTTACGCGTGAATTGTAAGAATTTGTTTCTCAGTATTATATGAAGGTAAGGGGTAGTTCATTTTAACCCCCTCCTAACCTCCCCCATTTC
>CAZEZQ010000552.1:0-4643 GCA_964516245.1 uncultured bacterium
TTCGCATGGCACGCATTTTTGTTCTTCGAGTTTCATTTGATTTCTCCTTTTTTTGAAATTTCTTCAATTGTAATCGAATTGTCTCATTCTTCATTACGAGAAATACACGTGGAATCTACCGCATTGGGAATTGCATTTTATATCATTTCGTAAATCTATTGATTTCCATACAGTTATATTCCACGATGTACAGTGTTCCCAACAAGACATGCAGGATTCGCGCCTAAAATCCAACCCGTGCAAATTTATGATGTCAATTGTTTTTATGGGCTAATTGATTTACTCTAATTACATAGCGTAAGATATTCACATTATCACTGTTATAAAGGATTTGAAACTATCATGAAGCACACTGTTTCCCGAAGGCAATTTCTTAAAAGTGGCTCTGCGCTCGCTGGTTTTTCTGTTATTGGAACGAGCCGTTCTTCTGCAGACACCCATAAACCACCCAATATAATATTGGTTCTTACCGACGATCAACGGTGGGACACGATGGGCTGCGCGGGCAATCGAGTTATTCAAACCCCAAATATGGACCGTTTGGCCTCTCACGGGGTTCGGTTCGCCAACAATTTCTGTACCACCTCCATTTGTATGTCGAGCCGGGCATCGATCCTCACTGGATTGTACAGCCATTCTCATGAGATATTGGATTTTGGGACCCCGTTACGTGAAGGGATGTGGAACCGGTCTTACCCAAAACGTTTACGTGAGGCGGGCTATTACACGGGATTCGTGGGCAAATGGGGACTTGGCGGCCCATTGCCGAAAGAGGAATTTGATTTCTTTGAAGGCTTTTCGGGCCAAGGACAATACTATCAGGATGAAGTGTGGAAAGGTGAACATCTCACCGAACGTATGGGTGAACAAGTTGTAGATTTCGTAAACGATCAATCGCAAGAACGACCTTTTTGCCTTGCGTGGTACACCAAAGCCCCGCATGTGCAAGACCAGCACCCCACGCAATTTTTGCACGATCAAGATTTGATGGATTTGTATGCCGGTGAACCGATGCCGGTGGGGAAAACCTCTACTGAATCGCATTTCGAGCAATTGCCGGAGTTTCTGCAAACATCAGAAGGCTGGGTGCGTTGGAAGAAACGCTTTGCCACCCCCGAGATGCAGCAAGAATCGATTCGGCGTTATTACCGATTGATCACGGGCGTGGATATCGCCTTGGGCCGCATGTTGAAGGCATTGGAAAACAATGGGATGCTTGACAACACGGTGATTGTATTCACTTCTGATAACGGCTTTTATCTGGGTGAGCATGGGCTTGCGGGCAAATGGTTTATGCATGAAGAATCGATTCGTACTCCACTGCTCATTTTCGATCCACGAGCGCCGCGCCCTCTTAAAGGCCAAACACGCTCTGAAATGACGCTGAATATCGATATCGCGCCTACCTTGCTGGATATGGCTACTATAGAGATTGATCCAACCACTCAGGGACAAAGCCTGAAACCATTGGTGTACAACCAACCCACAAGCTGGCGTGATGAATGGTATTACGAACACATTTTCGATCATCCACGCATCCCTTATACAGAGGGCATACGCAATCAGCGATGGAAATATATTCATTATCCACAGCATGGGCACGAACATGACGCCTTATTTGATTTGAAGAACGATCCACACGAAGAACACAACCTGGCCAAACGATCCATGTATGAATCGAGAATCAATGATTTGAAAGAAAGGAGGCTGGCATGGATCGAACAACTAAAAAACTGGTCCAATATGAATCAATGGAATGATCCTGCTTAAACACAATGGACAATTCATTAGCCTCTTATTACGCGCAACGGGCGTGGGAGTTTGAGAAAGTATAGCAAAAACCTGAAAGGCAAAAGGATTTGATGGCACTCGAATCGCTTTTGCCGCTTTTGTTTACAAATAAACAAGTTTTGGAAATCGCATGCGGCACTGGATAACCGTTACATTGAAGGGAGTTGCACACCGATTTCTCAAGTGGATGAGGAAGGTAATTCGTATCAACTTCGGACATTGCAAGATGGCAAGCAATATGAGATCTTGAAAAATTTTCCGAATACAAGCGAAATTCAAGCATCACTTGAGCCTTATTTCCGTCAAATTGATATCACTGAATTTCATTATTATTGGCTGGCCAAATGCGTGGTGTAATGTTTTTATATATCGTTTTTAAAGATATTCACTTTTTTACATCATTTAATTTTCCTATATTCCCTGATTGTCTCAATTCTTCAGGTATCCTATACATGACGAACCGGCAAAAAGTCCGTTACAAAAGACAGCCATACAATATATAGTAATACTGGCATCTAAAATGCACTATATGATGACGCAGGCGAGGACGCCTACGCTCCAAAAATGACTTTTTGCCGAATCGCCATACATAAGACGAATAGAAAGGATATTTACATGTTTGGCAAACGCTTCGATCTATTCAAACTCTTTGGATTTCAGATCCGTGTTGATATCAGTTGGTTTTTTATCGCGATTCTCATTACCTGGTCGTTGGCCATGGTGTTCAAGCAGATGTTTCCCGGATTGGACCCATCCATTCGATGGACGATGGGAGTCATCGGTGCGATGGGACTGTTTGGCTCGGTGATCTTGCATGAAATCGGCCATTCTCTAGTGGCGCGGGAATATGGATTGCCGATTAAAGGCATTACTCTATTTATTTTTGGTGGAGTGGCCGAGATGCAGGAAGAGCCGAAAAGCGCCAAAGCGGAATTTTTTGTCGCAATTGCGGGACCAATCGTAAGCGTATTGATCGCCATTACTTTTTCACTTCTTTCCACCTTTGGCCAGAGCATGCAATGGCCCAATGCCATGTTAGGAGTCACCGGTTATCTGGCACTGGTCAACACGATATTGGTGTTGTTCAACCTGATCCCTGCGTTCCCGCTGGATGGGGGGCGCGTTTTGCGCTCGGCCTTGTGGTATTGGAAAGACAATCTGCGCTGGGCAACGAAAATTACTACGCAAATCGGCGCGGCATTTGGGCTCTTGTTTATTTTGTTGGGGGTCATTCGTGTAATCTCGGGTGATTTTATCGGCGGATTGTGGTGGTGTTTGATCGGGTTGTTTTTGCGCAGCGCCGCCCTGATGTCGTATCAACAACTGTTGATTCGCCGGGCATTGGAAGGCGAACCGATTCACCGTTTTATGCGCACGAACCCAATCACCGTGCCGCCGGAGATCAGCATAGAGTATTTGGTTGAAAACTATGTATACCGCCATCATTACAAAATGTATCCCGTGGTCCAAGATGGTGAACTCAAAGGATGCATCACCACGCGGGCTATTAAAGAGTTGGAACGCGAAGAATGGCCCAACACAAGCGCCAGAGATTTGCTGCACCGTTGTTCACCGCACAATACGGTCGGCCCCAACGATGACGCCATGCAGGTGATGGCGAAAATGAATCGAACCGGAGCATCACGCATGATGGTGGTGGAAACTGAACAACTGAAAGGGATCATCTCTTTGAAAGATTTGATGGGGTTTTTGGCGAATAAAATTGAGTTGGAAGAAGACGGCGACCAGAGTGTGATGCCGACCGCCAGTTAACGATTGTTCTATTTTGGATTGATGAGAGGATATTTGGAGAATTCGAATGTGTTTTATTTTCGGAATAACTGGTCCAAGTATTTCGATCCAAATTTTCTCAAAACAGATTCATATATGTAATCCACTTGTTCCAAATTACGGATACTCACTTCGAATGCTTTTCGTTCATCTCCCGAAAAAGAAAATGGCAAATTGTTTAATACAAGAGTTTTTGCATCATCCAGCGACAAATTTTTATTCAAATAGGGCTGTAGAAAGTCGTTGATAACAGTGTAGGACTTTTGACGGATCGAATCGGAAATTTCACGATCCAACAAGAAGATAATGCTTTTTGTACCAATGGGAATACTTTTGTCCCCATCTTCAGATTGTGAACCAATATTAAAAAAACTTATATTCATCAATCCTTTAGCTGATAATCCAATGCATATAGCCAAAAACCATGGATTCCAATTTTGCACAATGGAATCTGCAAACACCGCATCCATTGGGATGATGTTATTATTGATTAACAGCAAAAAAACAACTGCAAGCCCTCCATATAAAGAGACATATGATCCAACAATCAAAGAATTCCAAAACAATGGCAAAACATTTTTGTAGGAAGAAAAAAGTTCCAAGTAAGCCAAAAGGCCTGCAATAAAAAAAGTAAGAATATAAGGGAAGATTAGTTCCATTGCTTATGCTCTAAACAGCAGAATGGAATGAATGCTATTTTCGTTTAATTAAGTCACCGTCTTTTTTAATCAAATCCACATCCTCAAGATCTTTAACATATTTATTTATTATAGGGTAATCAACACCCAAATGCTTGGCGAGTAATTTCGTCTCCATCGCCCCAAAGCGTTTTAGGGTGTTTAGAATTTCTGTTCCTAAATCTAAATGTTTTGGCATCGACATAATAGATAATCCTTCAAAAGGGAATTCATAAATAGAATAGCATGAAAATAATTCCAATCAAGCAATAACATTAATCATCACTCAATAACCACATTTTTAAAAACTATTATCTACAAAACGGCTTGTAATATCTATTATATGACAAGACGGCAAAAACTCCGATCCAGAAAATGGCCACA